>JAQSXD010000071.1 GCA_029266295.1 Bacillota bacterium
ATTCTGGTCGATGTTGGTCTTAAGGATCGGCAGGTTATAGATATCTGCGAACATTCTCAGCCACACAGAACTCTTGCTGCCGCCGCCGCAAATCAGCAGATTGCCGCTTACCGTTACGCTGCTCGAAAGAATATCCAATGTCTTTCTTAGTGCCATTGCGATTCCTTCCATTGCAGCTCTGACCATATCTTCCCTGGTATTGCGCAAGGTGAGACCTGCAAAGCTTCCTGAGAGATAAGGGCTGGGCTCCTGGGGACTGCCTCCGGCAAGGCTTGGATTGAATAGAATGCCGTTGCTCCCGATTGGGACCGATTCGGCCATTTTGTTCATGATCTCATAAGCATCCGTATCATTGCTTAAATCCCGGCAGAGCTGATCCCTGACCCAGCGATTGGAATTGCCGGCAGAGAAGATAGAAACAGCAGATGTATAGAACCCCTCTTTCACATGAGCGAAAACAAAAGGCCTGGTTTTCATATCGATGATCGGCTTCTGGGAGGTTACGGCAATCCAACTAGAGGAACCAAGGGACGTATAGGCCGACCCCTCTGATAAACCGGTGGCCCCCAATGCCATACAAGTGTTGTCTACTGCGCCGCAGGCAACCGGAGTTCCTGCAGGGAGGCCTGATTCCTCTGAGGCTTTCTTAGTAACATATCCGATAATGGAGTCCGAAGGCCTGATCTCGGGAAATATCTCGCGGTCAATTTTGGCAGCTTCGAAGAAACGATCCTCGTAATCCCATTTTTCCAGATTGAATACTCCAAATCCGGAGGCATAGGAGGGATCCGTGCACATCGTTCCCGTAAATTGATAGTTTATAAAATCTTTGGACCCCAGAATTTTCTGTAACTTGCTAAATCGTTCAGGCTGATGTTCTTTCATCCACATCAATTTTAGAATCGTATAACATTCTGCAGGATCACCGTTTCCCGTTGTTGTATACCAGCTTTCATAGGATAGCTTATCGAAGAAACGGCGGACCTGATCCGCTGCT
The DNA here is from genome assembly GCA_029266295.1 of Bacillota bacterium. Lineage (GTDB taxonomy): Bacteria > Bacillota > Clostridia > Peptostreptococcales > Anaerovoracaceae > Anoxybacterium. The sequence goes on from JAQSXD010000071.1 coordinate 998, forward strand.
CTCATATCGCTCCAGATCGGCACTTGATCTGCCAGCAACCGTCCCTCAGAATCCAGAGGCACAGCAACAAGGCTGTGGCCGGACAGAGCCGCACAAGCGATGGTTTCCGGGTTGATACCAGTCTTCGCCAGCAGGAGTTTTGTTGCCTTGCAAACATTCACCCACCAGTTCATAGGCCGTTGCTCCATGAATTTTTCGACAGGATAAAATGTATCGTATGAAAGAAATACATCCGATAAGGATTCTCCATCCTCATTAAAAAGAGAGGCTTTGACGCCTCCTGTTCCCAAGTCGTAAGCGATGAAATTTTTCATGCGAAGCTCCTCCACTGCAAAAATTTAAACTCCATACTGAACATCAATCATAGAACAATCTAATATTGTTTGATGGATGCAATTCGTTGAACGAATTCAAGATAAGGCACTAAGCAGTATAAACACATATGCCATGGTCCAGATAATATTGCTTATAAAGATCGGGCACATTGTCGTTGATTATGATGTTGGGCACAGAGTCCAAATCTCCCACCTTCATAAATGCCCGATAGCCGTACTTCGAGTCATCTATCGCAAAGAAAGGCTGCTGGCATCTGGAGGAGACCGCTTTGATGATCTCTAAAACATTGGTGTCCGAGAGCGTATAGCCCGCATCGATATCGGCACCGTCCACCGAGAAAAAGCATTTGCTGATATAGATATTATTCAGGTCTTTCTGAATATCGTTCGGTATCGTATACAGTCCTTTATTATCAAGTCTTCCGCCAAGAAAGTGAATCTGGATCGTCGAATTGTTGCTTAATACATTCGAAACGAGAAGATTGTTTGTAAAGACCTTCATGTCATTTCTGGATACCAAGGCTTTGGCAATATAGAAGGATGTGGAGCCGGGTCCTAAAAAGATCCATTCTTCATCGGAGATTAAGCTTGAAGCGAAGATGCCGAGTGCTTCCTTGGCTTTGTCATATTGAATGTTATTTCCGGTAAGGGCTGAATTGACATCTTCTTCCTGAGCGATGGCAGAATTCAGGGAAGCCCCGCCGTGAAACCGGGTGATGAAACCTTCTTCTTCTAATTCATCGAAATCATTTCTTATTGTAGCTTCTGTTACGTTAAGAAGCTTGCTAAGGGTAGCGACGTCAATTTGCTTACGGTTAAAGATGATTTCTTTAATTTTTCGTTTTCTTTCCACTTTAAACATATATCTCTTATCCTTTTTTGTTCATTGCGTTTCGATCTTTTTTCATTATACCGTAAAAACAAGAAAAATAAAAGAATAAATTACGAAAAAACGAAAATAAACAAAAATATTAAACGAAATAAAACAAAAAATAAACATGAAAACAAAAAAATACAAAAACAAATCGTTGACGAACGAAAAGACCGGTGGTATATTTAAAACGCAAATAGAAAGAAGGAAGATTCCGGAGGAAAGGATGCCGTCATTGACCCAAAGCTGCAATTTGGGAGAATGCGGAGTTCTGCCTGATCCTTTTCCGAGATGATTACGATTGAACAGATTGATCAATTATTTCATGATTGGAGAGTAAACGATGAAAATAGGGTTTTGCGTAGTAAACTATTCAGAAAAGCCGGTAGAAGAGGTTGTAAAACTTGCGGCGGATCATGGATATGACTGTGTTGAACTGCCGGCCTATGAGGGCAATGGACAAATTGATGCAAAGGATATGTTGAAGCAGGGCAATACGAAGAAGCTGAAAAAAATGGTTGAAGATCATGGATTGTTTATTTCCGCTCTGAGCAACCATGCGGATTCCTTGCTGGTCATGGGTCCTTACGGCGCAGGGACAGATGCCATATGCCCCGGTACGAAGCAGGAGAAGATTCGCTTTGGTACGGAGAGCCTGATCCGTTCGGCTCAGCTTGCCAGTGAATTGGAAGTGCCTGCTGTTGTGGCCTTCTCTGGAATGGAAAACTACGGACATATTAACGATTGGCCGGAACCCAACGGCTGGAAATATGAAGAGGAGCAATTTGTAGAAAAATATACTCCTATTCTAGACAAATACAGGGAGTACGGCGTTAAGCTGGCGTTTGAACCCCACCCCAACAATATTATCTATGATACGCAGTCTGCCCTGAGATGTCTTGAAATTGTGGATCACCATCCGGCATATGCGATTAATCTGGATCCCGCAAACATTTTGTTTTCTGGAGTGAATCTACAGACCTTTGTGGATGAATTGCGGGGGCGCATCGCTGTGGTTCATGCGAAGGACTGCGAGCTTGTCCATCATAACATGGCAAAGGGCGGTCTGAATATGTATCTGCAGGATGGCTGGGGTCGCATGGATCGATCCTTCCGGTTCAGAATTCCAGGCTGGGGTGATGTGGATTGGAAGAGGCTGATCAGTGAGCTCTTCCTTACAGGGTATGATTATGTTTTCAATTATGAGCATGAAGACGTCATCATGAGCCGGGCCGATGGTGTTAAGAAGACAATCGATTTTCTGCGTCCTCTGATGATCGAAGCTCCCTATGAGGGGCGTTCAGACAAATTATTTACAAAATAGTGTGTAAGGAGGGTTATATGAAAACGATGAGAGCACAAGTGTTGACAAAACCATATCATTTTGAATTGAAGGAAGTTCCGATCCCGGAGATCAGTGATGACGAGGTTTTGATTAAGGTTAAATATTGTGGAATTTGTGGATCCGACTGGGGCTCCTACACCGGAAAATATGCGGAAGAGGTGGCTTGCATTCCGTTGACGACAGGGCACGAGTTCTTTGGAACGATCGAAACACTGGGGGCGCATTCCCAAGGATTAAAAATCGGAGACCGTGTTGCAGCGGATATCTGTAAGCCTTGCGGTATCTGTTATCACTGCCGGATTGGAGAGCCTCTTCTTTGCAGCGATTTCAAACAAATCGGCATTCATCTGGACGGGGGATTTGCTGAGTATGTGAAAGTGCCCTGGAAGAATGTCTATCTAGTTCCGGATGAAGTCTCTGATGAACAGGCAGCTTTTGTGGAGCCGCTGACAGCCTGCCTGAATGCATCCCGAAAGATGGACTGCAAAATGGCACGAAGTGTTGTTGTCATCGGTGCCGGGCTTGGGATCATTCACGCAGCGCTAGCAAAGGCCCGCGGTGCGGCGCCTGTGATTGTGATTGATGCCAATCCTGACAGGCTGGCTATGGCAAAGGAAATGGTGGCAGATTACACCATCAACATCAAAGAAACAGATCCTGTGGAAGAGGTAATGAGATTGACCAATGGAGTCGGAGCGGATTATGTGCTTGAAGCAGTAGGAAACGCAAAGACGTATGAGCAGGCGTTTAAAATGGTCCGAAAAGGAGGCAAGGTAGAAGCCTTTGGCATATGTGCAGATGATGATTTTGCCATGCTTGCACCGGTTCAGTTTGTACTGGAGGAAAAGAAGGTAAGCGGCAGCTGCGCGGGGATTGGTTACGACTGGGGAGACGCAATTCAACTGCTGAAATATAACCGCGTTGATCCCACTCCTCTCATCTCTATGATCGTTCCGCTGGAGGAGCTGGAGCAGGCTCTGAATGAAATAAGAGAAAATCCGAAGCTAATCAAAGTATTGGTCAGCCCTGAGGTGAAGGAAAGGGTTGTATTATACTGATGAAGTTCATGAGATTAACGATGGCAGCGCAGGCAAAATCATCATGAAGCTTGGCCCGGACGAGGGGCGGACTTGAAACAAGTGGAGGTTTGAAATGGATTATAAAGAAACACTTTTGCAGCCAATCATGATCGGTAGCAGAAAATGTGAAAACCGCTTTTTTGCACAGCCAATGGAGTGTGTGGATTCAGACTCTGAGGGGAACCCTACAGAGCTTACATACAGCAGATACGAGAATCTTTACAAAGGCGGCTTTGGGTTGGTCGACCTCGAGGCCATTACCGTTACCAATGAGAGTCGGGCAAGAAAGACTCAGCTCGAAATTATGCCCAGAAATGAAAAGGCACTTGCAAAATTTATCAAAAGACTGAAAGAAGTTAATCCAAATGTCCTGATTATATTCCAGCTGACGCATTCCGGGGAAATCAGCGAGCCGGACTTCTCAAGAAGGGTTACTGTAAAACAGATGCACGGACTGGAAGGGGATCTGCTGACGGAAGAAGAAGTGGATTCCATCATAGACCAGTTTGAGCTGGCAGCAAAGATCACGCAGAGCGTCGGAGCCGACGGAATCGATCTGAAATTCTGCCACGGATATCTGGGATCCCAAATCTTAAGACCCTATAACGACCGCAATTGGAAGTACGGCGGTTCCTGGGAGAATCGTTCCAGGTTTGCATACGATTTGATGGAGCGGATCAAGAAGGCCACTGGTTACGATAAAGATTTCTTAATCGGATCAAAGGTCTCCATGTGGGAAGGATTCCCCGGCGGATGCGGATCTGCGGGACCCGACTCACCCTTGATGGATATGACCGAGTCCATTGATCTGATCAAGGGACTGGAAGAACGGGGAGCACAATACTTTGTTGAATCTCTGGGAAATGTTCACTCAAGCATGGCTTATATGGAAGCCGTTCAGGATGAGCCGTATTTATCCTACCTGCATTTTTATTTCGCCAACCTTATGAAGCAGAATCTGAAAAAGGAAACTGTCGTAATAGGATCGCATTTCTCATCTTTCAGAGGGAAGAAGAACAAGCTCCTTTCTGTTGATCCGGAGAAAGCTTCTCTGTTTGCCATGGGCAGCCGCTGCATCGAGGATGGGATGATGGATATGATCGGTCTGGGCAGACAGTCCTTTGCCGATCCGCTGACCCCCCTGAAGCTGAAAGAGGGAAGGGAAGACGAAATTAAATATTGCAATCAGTGTATGAACTGTGAAGAATTGATGATTCGGCAGCAGCCGGTGGGCTGCGTTGCCTTTAACAGACAGTATACAGAGCTGTTTCGGGACGTAAGAAAGACCTTCGGGAAATTGACAGAATTGCATACTTGATCGGAGGAAAACTCCGTGACAGATTGTTTTGCGAAAGAAAGGTGACAATAAATGATAGAGAACAGAAAACAGGTATTAACGGTAAAAGATATCGCCTATATGATGGATCCCAGCGTTTTAAAGCTGGACACCTCCTATGAAGATGTCTATGCACTAGTGGATGCATGTAAAAAATATGATTTTGGATGCTGCTTTGCGTGGCCGGGATATTATCCTCTGCTGAGCAGCCTTTTAGAGAATACCAACACAGCCTTCGGTACTTCTCTAGGCTTTCCGTCAGGACAGGAAGCAACCCGCACCAAGGTTCAGCAGGCGGAATGGTTTATGACCATGAATCCCGCAGAAGTGGATATGGTTATGAATGTGGGCTGGCTCAAATCCAAAAGATATGATGAAGTTGTCTCAGATATCAGAGCAGTGCGCGAAGCTACAAAGGGCTCCTCTTTAAAGGTCATTATTGAGGCAATGCTTTTAACAGACGAAGAAGTTGAAAAGGCCTGTGAATTATCAATCGAAGCCGGAGCTGATTACGTGAAGACCGGCACAGGCTTCTCCAGCGATCCTACGACAGTACATCATGTACAGGTTATGTATCAGGCCATCAACGGGCGGGCAAAACTGAAGGTTGCCGGCGGGGTACGATCCCTGGACACCTTACTGAAGATGTATAAGGCAGGGGCGGATCGTTTTGGAATCGGTTTAAGCTCAGCGGTCAGTATCATTGAAGAGGCCATTTCAATCGGCCATGATATCGATATCGACAAGGTTCAGCTGGATTTGCAAAATTGATTGGAAGGGACGTTTTCCTATTCTTGGAATGCGTTCCTTTTCCTTCTTTCCGGCCCATGTTTCCCGGTTCAAACCAGGTTTACAAGGCAAATAAGAATCTGCTATACTGGCTTTTATAAGATTGGAAAAAGAGGAGATAGGTATATGGCTGAATCAATGTACATGCAATTAGTGAAGCATCTGGAATCATTGAGTGACAGGACGGATTGGAACCGACTGGAAGATCATACTGCGGGCAGCATTGCCGGGACACTTGGGATCAGCCGTACGTTGGCGAGCCAATATCTCAACGAGGAAGCTGCCGCGGGAACGCTTGTAAAGGTGAACACGCGTCCGGTTTACTTCTTTCATCGTCAGGCATTGCTGGGCGGCCGGCGTGAGGATTTGCTCGATACTGTCTATTCTTCTGTACAGGAGCTGTATGCAGCTGTTCTTTCCCTTCAGCCGGAGACCGGAGTCTTTGATAAGCTCATCGGTTCAGAGGGAAGTCTCCGGTACAATGTGGAACAATGCAAAGCAGCCATATCCTATCCGGGCAACGGCCTGCCGATTTTGCTTTGGGGGCCAACCGGCACCGGAAAAAGTTTTCTCGCTCAGATCATGCATGAATATGCAGTTCAAAAGGGCGTTGTTGGGTCGGAAAGTCGCTTTGTAGCGGTCAATTGCTCTGAATATGCGGATAATCCTGAATTATTTTTGACGAACCTCTTCGGATATGTAAAGGGTGCTTATACTGGAGCGGAACGAGATCGAAAAGGTCTGCTTTCCCTGGCGGATGGCGGTGTTTTATTCCTTGATGAGGTACACTGTCTTTCCAATGAATGTCAGGAGAAACTGTTCCACTTTATGGATAAGGGAAGCTATCATATGGTGGGAGACAATGAAAAATCCTATACTGCAAATGTAAGGCTGATTCTAGCTACGACAGAGGACCCGGCGCAAACGCTTTTAAGAACGCTTGTCAGAAGAATTCCCATGACGACGATATTGCCTCCCCTTGCAAAACGGTCTTTACGAGAAAAGAAAGAGCTGTTGTACCATCAGCTTGCTGCGGAATCCGTGCGGATCCGGCGCGACATCACCATACGGTTTGAAGCACATCAGATGATCCTCAACTATTCCTTCCCTGAAAATGTGGGACAGCTCGTAAATTGTATCTGTATCTGTGTTGCAAACGCAATTATTACGGCAGAGCCGGATCAGTCTCTGGAAATCCAGGTGCGTCATCTCCCGAACTATATTTTACAGGATCATTATACGATTCCGCCGCAGCTTCAGATGCTAAAAAAGAATGTGCTGGATTTGGATCAAATCCGGTCAGAATTGCAGCAGGAGCAAAAACTTTATTTGTTGAATCGGGATATTCTGCAAGGCAATGGAACAATCGCGGAGGTTGATGAAAATCCGGAGAAGTTTTTCTCGTTGATTCAGTTGCGTATGGAACAGTATTTTGATGAGCTTTATCAGGAAACCAAGAACCGAGGACAAAACCCGTACGCGGCGTTTTGCCACGGCATCGTAAAGGGGATCTGCGCAAATCTATCTCAGCGAATGGGTACGGTAATTCAGGAGCACGATTTAGAAAATCTTTGCCTCATGGTGGACGATTTTCTTGATAATTTTACAATGTGCGCCCCACTTGCAAAGAAAAACGAAGTCCTGATACGGTCTATTCTTGATAAATTTAAGGGGTACAGCAGCGAAACCTTCGGCATGACACAAGAGTTTGCATCTCAGCTGACAGCAGGGCTAAACTGCGCCATCCCCCCGCTGTTTTTGCTTGATCTGAATATCTGTATTCATTCCTTTACTCCCTTTGTTAACTGGAACCGTACCGTAGGGATTGTTATTGCTCATGGATACTCTACCGCCAGCAGCATTGCCGCGACGGGAAATCATCTGCTGGGTCAGCACGTTTTTAATGCCATTGATATGCCGATGGAGGTGCATTCCGGTATCGTTGCGGCAAAATTAAGCGAATATCTCAGAAATTTACGAGGCGCGAAGGATGTGATCGTTCTTGTGGATATGGGATCCTTGGAACAGATTTATAAAAATATTTCCTGTGAGGATAATATCAATCTCGGATTCATCAATAACCTGTCAATGAAGCTGGTTCTCAACGTGGGCAGTATGATTCTTACGGATGTGCCCGTTAAAACTATTCTTTTAAGCTGCTGTGCAGACCCGGTTCAGTATGAATATGTTTTTCAAGAGAACCGAAAGAAGCCAAACGTGATTCTCTCAGTGTGCGCAACCGGAATTGCAACAGCAGAGAAAATCTCTCAGTTATTTACACAAAGCCTTCCGGCTCAGGTTGACGTTTCGGTAATTACCTATAATTACAATAGCCTGATCGCTTCCGGCAGACTTTCGCCAGTCTTCGAAAAAAATAATGTGCTTTTTATTGTAGGAACGCAGGATCCCGGAATCTCGGGGTATCCGTTTCTTGCACTGGAAGACATTCTCGAACAGCGGAATATGAATTATATTGATAAGCAGTTGAGCAGTTTTATGTCCAAGGCAGAATTGCAGGCCTTCAACAATAATCTGCTCAAGAACTTTTCCTTACAGAACTTGCTTTCGCAGCTTACGATTCTCAACCCGGAAAAATTGATGGGATTTGTTGAGACGATCATCACAAAAATGCAGCAGGGAACGAATATGAAGTTCACGAATGCTGTAATTTTAGGCCTCTATATTCATATAAGCTGTCTGATTGAACGTTTGATTACTGAAAAATATGCGGTGAACCATAAGGATCTCGATGATTTCGAGCGGCATCATCAGGACTTTATTTCGATGACGCTTTCAAGCTTTCAGGAAATTGAGAAAAACTATGGTGTTGCCATTCCGGTCAGTGAAATTGCTTATCTGTATGACTATATCTATAGAGCCTGATTTCCGACCCGCAGTGACGAAGGAATTAAAAATAGTGACGAGATACGATCCCTGCCGGTGTCTGTCCCTCAGCCAATCAAAAACGACATACTCCTCTGAAATGGCTAAAATGCTCATTTCGGTAAGAGAGAACTCTCAGAAGCATGCCAACGATTATTTGTTGGCATGCTTCTTGCTATTTTATAAAGCGGCAGAACAAACAACGCACAAGAAATAAGAAAAGAGGAGAAAACGAAATATGAGACGAATCATCTTGGCATCTCATGGAAGCCTTGCAGAAGGAATGCACAGCGCAGCAAAAATGATTCTGGGAGATCACCACTGTATCCATGCATATGGACTGGATCGATATGAAACATCGCAGGCGCTTTTGGAAGCAGTACAGAGGGAAGTCACCGATGCAGCCGATGACGAAATTCTGGTACTCTGCGATATCAAAGGAGGAAGTGTTCATCGCGAAATGCTCCAGTTGCTGAATGTGAAAGAAGATATAAGAATCATCACCGGCATGAATCTCGGTCTCCTATTGGAACTTTGCGTATCCTCACTGGATATGAACGATCCGAATGGGATGGCCCGCATTCTTGAAGCCGGAAAAAACGATATCATTTGCTTCGATAAAGCACTGGTCACTTCAATGAAAGAAAGAAAGGAGGTGGATTCACTGTGGTAAATCTACTGCGTGTGGATGCACGACTGCTTCATGGTCAGGTGGCGGTTACCTGGATCAGCAATGTAAATGCCTCTTCTATCCTGATTGCAGATGATCTAGTGATGGGAGATGAAATGGCAAAAATCGCACTGAAAATGGCAAAGCCGGCAGATATGAAGCTGGCAATCCGTTCCATTGATGGCGCAATCGAATTGCTCAACGACCCAAGGTCAAAGGATATCTCTATTTTTGCAATCGTTCGTACCATTGAGGATGCTCTAAGACTGGTTAAAAAAACGGACTGCATTCAACGCATCAATATTGGAGGCATCAAAAAAAAGGAGGGCTCCCGGCTAATCGCTCCGGCCGTATATGTGAACGAAGGGGAACTTGTAACATTGAGTGAACTGGTTGATCTGGTAGAGGAAGTAGAGTTTCGAATGGTTCCTTCCGATACGCCAAGGTCTGCTAAGAGTCTTATTAATAAATGAGGAGGAAAAAAATATGTCCATCACGCAAATCTTATTAATTGCTCTGGTTGTTCTGATTTTAGAATGGGTAGAAATTTGGTTCGCCTATCCGATGGTCAATACACCACTGGTTCTTTGTCCTATTATTGGTCTTATTATGGGTGATCTGAATACGGGAATTGTGGCAGGCGCGACACTTCAACTTGTCTTTATGGGTGCAATGGGAATCGGCGGTACCCTGCCGGCTGACTCTACCCTTGGCGCTGTTATCGGCACCGCTCTTGCGATTTCAATGGACAGAAGCGTTGAGGTTGTTCTTACCTTTGCAGTTCCCATCGCAGCACTTGGTTCTTTCCTGACACTGCTGGTTTATATCGTTCACGGTTTCTTCAACCCAATGGTAGAGCGATTCTGTGAAAAAGGCAATGCAAGAGCCATTGAATGGCTGCACTTCCTAATTGCGTTTCTCTCAGGTTTGCCAAAAGCGATTGTTACGTTCAGTGCATTGGCCCTTGGCAGCGGCCCTGCCGAAAAGCTGATCTCCATACTGCCTGATTATGTTTCCCATGGCCTTAACTACGCGACTGATCTGATTCCTGCGGTGGGTATTGCACTGCTTTTACGAATGATGTGGTCTAGAAAGATGGCGGTGTT
>JAQSXD010000072.1 GCA_029266295.1 Bacillota bacterium
GGCTGTCTACCGTGTTTCTGGCAAACCGGCTGACCGATTTAGTGATAATCATATCTATTTTCCCGGCCATACAGTCCTCGATCATGGCATTGAAGTCATCTCTCTTTTTGGTATTGGTTGCGCTTTTGCCATCATCAGCGTATATTCCGGCGAGCTTCCAGTTGGGATTGCTTTTTATTTTTTCAGTATAGTAGGAAACCTGAGCTTCGTAGCTGGTTTCCTGCTGCTCCAGCGTGGTGCTGACGCGGCAGTATGCCGCCACCCTCAGAGCTTTAAACTGGGGCTTTATGCTCCGGTCATACTCCGGCTTGGAGGGTATCATAGATATGCTTTTCTTTTTAGCTGTCACTGTCTGCATCGTGTTTTTCTCCTTTCCGTCTAGATTCCATCTGTGAGTTTAAATATTCTCGCTGGGCTTCAGGACTTAATTGCTCTATGGTACCTACTCTCATATAACACACAACCCTTATTGGCTTATCCTTGTTCCCTGATTCATGCTTGTTCTCTTTCATGCTCTCATTCCTCCTTGGCTTAATATCCAGCTTCCATGGTTAATCCGTTGATAAATTCAAACACCAGCCAGTGATCGGTGTGTACCGTAATTTGCTTGACCACCTGCAAAAACAGTTGCTCATCAAATTCTGTGAGAGGCTCTCTGCCTGAAAACGACTGTTTCATTTTCCCGGCATTATAGTCGGCGTCATCAATCTGCGCCGTTTTATAAAGGGCTTGTGCTCGCTTAAAAATAAGAGCCGGAAGCTCCTTGGACGAATACAGTCCTTCTGCTTCCAGCTCTTTAATCTGCTGATCCAATCTATTAAATTCAGTGTTATTGGGAATTGGCTCTTTCTTAGGCTTTCGGTCGAGGACTTGTATCCTTGTCAGAATCCGGTTTGCTACCTCCAGGAAGGCTTTTTCGATCTGCTCATCTGAGAGGAATCCACACCGGCAGCATACCCGGTTTTTATAAATATATCTCTTGCATTTCCAGAGGGACCGTTCCGAGGCTTTACCGCAGTGTTCAATGTACCTGCGGTAAGACTCGCCGCATTCCCCGCACCGCAGCCTGCCGCTGAAGGGGTATTGATGGCTTGCACTGTTAGGCTGTATGCTTCGCCCCAGCTGTTCACAGCGTTCCTTTCTGCGGTCCTGTACCCGCTCAAATATTTCAATTTCAATCATCTGCGGGTAAAACTCATCCCCAAGGTATTTGACATTCTCCAGTATCTTACCGACGGAGCCATGGTTCCAGGAGGCTTTGTTATTGGCATTTGGGAAGCTCATTTCGGTAAGCTGCTTTGCAAGGGCAGAGGTGGAGATTCCGGACAGATAGTCTGAAAATATCCTTTTCACAACAGCCGCCTTGGGTTCATCAAATTGTATTTTACCGTCCATCAGCTTATATCCCATTGGCATATGCCTTTGCATCATCTTCTGCCGCCTCCTTTCTGCAGACTTCGGACAATTCCAGCCGGTTGATGAGCCGGAAGGTAATTTGTCCGTTCTTCTGTACGATGACCTTGTCTATCGACTGTAAAAATAAATCCTCACGGTATTCTTCAATAACGTGAGGATTGTTTCTGATTAGCTCCAGCAATTGCTCTGTTCCGGCGACCTCTCGGTCGAAGCCGTTATTGTCTAGGAGCTGGCTCCTTTTCTTTTTTACAGCGGCAAGCTCCAGTGTCAGAGCGTTTTGCCGCTCTATAAAAACAGCATGGTCAATATACCCTTTCGATACCAGTCTGCTGAGTATATGTCCCTGCTCTGTCAGTTCCATGATTCGGTTGCTGCACTCTCCGATTTCCTGCTCTTGCTGTTCATCTATCCGGAGCTTTTTAAGCATATCCAGAAGGGGTATGAGGATTCCGGTATAATTGCTTATGAGCTTATTCCACATCACTGTGAAAGCCCATTGGATGTCATCCTCCCGGACTGCCTTTTGACTGCATTTGGCGCTGTCAAAAATGTGCTGACGGCAGCACCATTGGGTTTTCTCATAGGGCTTGCCGATGTAGATTTTCTGCCTTCGGAATAAGCTGCCGCATTCGCCGCAGAGAATTTTACTGCTGAAGGCATACCGGCTTTGGTATTTCTCCAAATCATCCGCTCCCATCTGTTTTCTTCGGTATTCAAAAATTTCTTTGACCGCCTCTGCCTGTTCATAGAGGATAATGGGTTCATGATTGTCCTCAACCAGATATTGAGGAAGCTGTCCTTTGTTTCTCTGCCGCTTAAAAGGCAGTACATCAGTGGTCATGGTTTTCTGCTGACGCAGCTCACCCGTGTAAATGGAATTTAACAGCATTTCCTTTATCACACCATCGTTCCATTTTTCAGCCAAGCGAATGGTGGGGAGTCCTTCCTCCGATAAATCCCTGGCAATGGCGTAAGTGCCCTTGCCGTTTAAATATTCACGGAAGATGCGCCGAACCACTGCCGCTTCTTCCTCCTGTATCACCAGCTCACCGTTTTCACCCTTGGTATAACCGTATGCTGGAGTTCCAATAATGAAGGTCCCGTCCTGGAAGCGTTTTACTGCCGCCCATTTGTTGTTAGTGGAGGCGTTTTCCGATTCTCCCTGTGCCAGCGAGCTTAAAATGGTCAACATCTGCTCGCTTTTCTCCGACAGACTATTGATGTTCTCCTTTTCAAAAAAGACAGCAATTCCAAGCTCTTTTAATTTTCTAATCGCTTGAATGCTGTCTACGGTGTTTCTTGCGAAGCGGGTTACTGATTTTGTGATGATCATATCGTTCTTGCCGTCCTCGCAATCCTTCATCATCCTCAAAAAGTCATCTCTTTTTTGGAGCTTTGTTCCGCTCCTTGCTTCATCGGCATAGATACCGGCAAACTGCCAGTCCTCCTGATTCTCGATCAGGGATTTGTAATACGCCAGCTGCGCTGAAAAAGAATTCTGCTGTTCACGGGAGTCGGTGCTTACTCTGCAATAGGCGCAAACCCGCTTTTTTGGCTGAAGCTGCCGGGTAATCTGTTGCTTGACAGGATCAATCTTTACTACTTTTTTTGCCATGCCTTTTCCTCCTTTCTCTTGCATTTGAGCTCCTGTTAGCAACACACATTACCACACAAGCGACCATATAGCTAGTGTTTTTACGCATATACCTTAGAAAGTTCCGGCGTGAAGGTTTGACGGTTCAAAGCATCTATTTTTTTATACTCATCAGGGGTAATAATTCCGTTTCGGAGCATGATATCAAGGAGCTTTAGCGCCACCTTGTATTTCACCTCATTGGCTGTCTGATTCTTTGACATATCCCTCACCCTCCGTTCACTGCATCAAAAGAGAAGGGCTTTGGTAATCCATCCGGATTTCTCCCTCCAAAGGTGAATAAATCTGAACACCCAGCTGATCTAAACCCCGGATAAACTCCAGCGTTTTGGTGGTATCCCGCCCTAGGCGGTCAAGCTTTTTTATAAGCAATATATCCATTTTCCCATCTGCGGCGGCCTTCATGACCTCCGTAAGACCGGCATGGCTGCAATCCAGGCCGCTTCCGAGATCCTCGGAGTAACCAATCACTTCAAATCCCATTTGCTCTGCATAGTCATAAAGCTCTTTTTTCTGATTTTTTAAGCTGCCGTGGGAATCTTCCGGTGAATCGATCCGGCAATAAACCCATGCATTCTGCTGCTCTTGTTGGTCCCAAAAAGCTTGAGCTTCTTCCTCGGTGGTAATGGATATAGCCATCGGCTCCTGCTCCCCTAATTGCATAGGTATCAGCTCCTTCGTGATTTCCTGCAGGAGCTCCTGATCCGGGCAACGGTTGATAAATTCGCCATAAGTGTCCAATATCGGCCTATCCAGCGTATCCGTCAGAATAATCTTGTCAGTATGCTCCTTTTTCAACATGATAAAGCTCGCAATGTTGGATGGAGACTTTTCAAAATAGTATACCTGGCGGCCTCCGTCATACCCGTATACATAACCGATGATTAGCTCCTTGTCTAACAGTTCCGCTAATGCTCTTTTTTCCATTTCATTGTCCTCCTTGCATATTTTGAATTTAATCTCACAAGGGCACGGCAGGACACAATTGCCCTGCCGTGTAGTTTCTGAGATCAAATATGCATTGCTTGTTCTTCATTACAAGTTGCCGCTTCTATTCGACACTACTTCCCGAAGCGTAAAAAGCCTTTCGACTTTTAGGGCGGCAGCATAAACGGCTTGTGGTCGGCAAGCCCCATAGGGATTTCACCTCTCCCAGGATCACTGCGAGCCGCCCCCATTGCGATGTCTGTGGCTGGGCGGAAGTAGCATTATCACTGTCCGTTTCATGGCAAAACAGCCCACCACGGACTGTTTTATGACCGGGCTTTGCCGCTCGTCGCCTTCGGTGCTATCGGTTCGACGGATGTCTGCGGCGGCATATATGCCGCCGTATACCCATCCGCAGGTAGTCTTGGCGCGCCCGTCAAGGTTGCTGCCGTTCATCACGGCTGGACAGATCATGTATTTATGCTGCCGGGTATGAATTTTTCAAGGAGCTGGAGAGGCAGAAAAACCCCCTCACTTACTTCCACGTTGAGCGAGGGGGTTCAGAACCAAAACTTTTAGATTTTCATTAATTTTTTAAGCTTGTCCAGAATTTTATACTTTCTCTTGCTTACACCTTTTTGAGAAATACCGATTTGATCGCCATACTCTCGTTCACTTTTCCCTTTGAAATACAGCGCATAAATCAATGCTTGCTCTTCATAGGCGAGTAATTTCAAGCATGCCAGCATCTTTTCAATCATCACTGCATTTACGGCCATATTCTCCACACTTTCGGACACAGCGGGAAATTGATAGTTTTCTTCCACAAGCCTGTCATAGGAGTCCTCCTGGCTGGGAGCGTATGTAACGGTATTTCCCGTATAGTCAATCCGGTAGTGATCCGCCTTTATATCATATTGCTGGTACTCCATCTTCCTATCGCTTTTCTTCAGTACTTCAATGACTTCGTCGCTTAGATCGGGATATTTCTCCCGGTAATTCGGTTTTTTCTGATATTTCGCCATAGGGCTTGTCCTCCATTTCGTTATTGTTAAATTTCAGAAATGAAGAACAAGCGGCGGAGAGCGGCAGCGCAGAAAGGAGCCCTGTCTTTTGCGTACAGGACTCCTTTTCACGAAAAACATATTTCCGGGTCGATATATATAGAATAGTGTCGAATGAAAAAAGCCAGCATTACGCAAGGTGCATATTACTGGCTTCATATCTCGTTTCACAGGGGAAGGGCAGGCTATAGAAAAACCGCTGTCTTTATTTCGCCCTCCCAAAACGGCGTGTATATTTTCTCATTTGCATAGTCCCTTCTTCGCCGTAAACAAACGAAAGCTAGGACCACAATACACAGACCAATGCATCAAAAGCCGCAAATACCACAAAAGCCTGCCCATAGACGGACAGGCTCTGCATACGACAATTGGCAGCCAGGCTGTCATAGCGCTTGCACAGCACCTTAGATCCTATGGCTTTGCGTCCCTGCCTTTTGACAGGTTTGCCTTTGGCATTATTAGTTTTGAAATGCGGTGAATTCCTGCATATAAAATCTGCAGGATATTTACCTTTTCTTGTGTGTACTACCTTATTCATTTTTGCCGGGATTACCTCTAAGTTCTAGATAGACACCTTCTTTACCATACTACTTTTTTGATACACCTTTGTGGAAATTAATTACAAACACCTATTCTAATTATAACTTCCCCCTCAGAATTTTACAATAAATGTTAAGTCATCCATTGCTGCTAGACCTTATACAGTCTGCCTTTATTGTTCTTTTTCTGATGATAAACACTCTTAAAGTGAGAGCTTCACCTTCATGGTTCACCATGAACCCTTCCATAGTTCACTGAAAAGGCAGACCATTCCCTTGGTGTAATTATCATCTCTACTTGCTCAGCTGGAATTCGGCTTTTCCACATAATAGAGGTTACTGCTTTTGCCGCCGTTCTCTCTCCAGCGCGGCTCCTTGCGGAGGTACCCGCTCTTTTCCAGGTCAGCTACCGCCCGTTTTACGGTGCTCCGGGATAGCTTCAGTTCCTTTGCTATGGTGCCAATGGCCGGATAGCATTTTCCTTCCCTATCGACCCGGTCATGCAGGTACATATAGACAGCTCTCGCCCGGTGCGGCAATTCTGAGGAATAAAGAGATTTAAAGTAACCCACAGCTTCACCCCCTATTCAATCCGAACAGGTGCTTTTGTTCTGGACGCACCTTCCGTTTCCTGTGCCTGTGTATGCAGCATTCCTCCTACTGACGGCATATCTGTCTGAATATCCTCCGGCAATTCCTCGCAGACTGCATAGCGCCGGATAATTTCTTCCTCCAAAGTGTACCTGTCTGCGTATTCCACCCTTCTTGCCGACTGCTCCGGTATTTCGTAGGACTTGCCAAAGGTAATTCCCCATTCACGGAACAGCTTCAGCCGGGTGCGCATGGGATAGGCACCGGTCTTTGTTACAATAAAATGCCCCTTGGGCATGGATTTGAGTTCATCCGGAGTCATCAGCGGCCTTTCTATCATCTGCAGAGACTGGCTCGGGTCGTTTTTGCCGCGGCTGACGGAGCCGCTCATGACCGTCTTGCTGCCAAGGGCCTTTGACAGTACCTGCGCGGATTCGCTGTTGGGTGCAAAGCCTCCGAATACCGTATCCTGGCAATTGTCGATGATAATGGCGGAACCCTCCCGACCATAATTCTTTTCCAATTGGGCAAAGCTCTGTATAATCGCTACAATGGATACCCGTCGTGAACGGGAGGCCGAGAACATCATCTCTGCAGACTCTATTTTGGGTATGGTTCCGATCTCATCCAGGAACATCATCACCCGGTTGGGGAGCTTCCCCCCATGCTCATCCGCCACAGAAAGTATCTCCCGGTAGAGCTGCTGGACAATCAGCGATATAATGAAATACTTGGTGTTGTCTTCCTCCGGCATGACCAGGAATATGGCACTTTTTTGATTGCAAAACTTTTCTGCGTCAATGGCTGTATCAAAGCACAGCACCTGCTCCAGCTCGGAATCCAGAAAAGAATTGAGCCTGGACAGCGCCGTGGAGAGAACACTCTGCATGGCCTGCTCCGCAGAGTTGAGCGCTGCCCCTGCAAACCACTTGGTCTTGTGATCGTCCGGCAGGTGTGCCAGAAGCAGCTGGAACAGTGTCCTTCCCTTGACTCCGCTTGGCGCCAGCAGATCCTGAATGAGCTTGAACACCGATACGATGTGCCGCTTCTTTGGTTCGCAGTATTCGGCAATCAAGAGGATTACCGAGGTCAGCAGCCCTTCCGCTGCATCGTAAAAGAAGGCGTTCTGGCCCGCCGCAGCGGCATCAAAGCCGCCGGAGGTGATGATGGTCTTGGCAGTGATTTTGGCGTACTTCTCTGCGCTTGCTTTATAGCCAAGGTTCTGAGGATTGGCAAGATAGGCGTCCATATAACGGTTGACCAGATGAAGCAGGTTGTTGCCGTCTGAGCGGGTGGGGTTTCTTAAGTCAATAACCGCTACGTGGTACCCATAATGCTCCCTTGCGATGCTTCCGTAATTGCGGTACAAATCCCCCTTGGTGTCGGTGGTGATGAAGCTCATTCCGCAGGCACAGGCATATTCCAGGTTAGGGTATAAAAAGTTCGCTGTTTTCCCGACACCCGCCGCCCCGATCATCAGGCAATGAACATCATCGTCATCCACCAGCCCATAGCCGTGGGTCGCCGTTTTGTCAAACAGTGAAGGCTTGCGCCAGCCGACAATTAAACCTTGCGCTTCTGGCAGGTTTTCTCCCTTGCGCCATTTTTCCGGCTCATAGGGTACTTCAGTATAAGTCTTTTTAATTTCCTGTTTCCTTGCCCAGCGTGCCGTGCCATGCTGCCCGTCACCTACCGTCCTTGATTTGATTCCGTTCAAGGTGTAGTAGTGCGCCAGAAGCGATAACAGCCCGATGACGCTGAACATGGTCAGCGCTGAGGCAATCAGTAGGATAAGTTGAGATGTTTGCAAGAATACTCCTCCTTTGCATCATGATAAAATTTATATTTTGTAATCGACCGAGGCCCAGTTCAATAAATCATTCTGCCTTGCTTGATTGTTTTTCTCTGAGGATGGATTTCAGGGCAGAAAAAAAGATAAACACCGCAAAGGTGGTTATCTTCGATTTATAAGGGTTTACTATTCACTTGTTACTGGTTTTCAGGTTCTTGTTATTAGTCAAGAGCGGAGCCACTTTTTACGTGCATTGAATACCGCTCAGGTGGTTTCTTCGCTTGTTATAAACATAATGGGAAATACATATTATTCTCGTTTTATTTATTGCTATTCAATATTAAATTCAGATCGAAGCTGCTCTAAAATGACTTTATCAGATTCAATACTCTCCTCAAATTCGTTCACTATATTTTCTAAAGCAGAAGTAATGTCGGTGGTACAATATTCGATATCTTCTTCGCAAGCATCACCTACGTTACCATCATCATCAAATTCGACAAAGCCATAGGTAAGGTTAATAGAACCCATTCCTAAAGGTTCACCTCTAAAATTGAATAAAGTAATGTCTAATTGATCAGTTTCACCATTGTCGCAAGAGAGATATAACTCATCCATTTCCAATGTATATTTTTTTCTGTTTTTTCCATAGAAACGAATATTATTCCCATATTCAAGATAATCGGGCAAGCTAGTTATACATTCAGAAAAATCATACCCTGTTGCTTTACTTTGCAGCGTATCAAAAATATTAATAATACCGCTTATATTCGATTCTATTAAATATTCTTCGTTTTCTAAAAACAACTCATTCCATTTAGTTATAAAGGATTTGATTCCATCTATCTCTATGGCAGAAATGAAATCAGGAAGTTCTTCTGAATAGAAGTAGCATAGTTCTTCTGCATCACTATAGCACTTATTTAGTTTTTCGAATAACCCAACCACAGTTTCAGCAAAATTAGATTCTCGAAAGTTTTCAAGGAAATTATCTTCAAAGCCACCAAGAGAAGATAAGCCAACAGATTCTCGTTCGTAATCCTCTAATTCTGCATCAAGTAATAATCTCTCTTGTTCTTCATTCTCACGAAACTCTTTTTCAAACTCTTCATATAAATTTGCTTCTTTTGCTTCACCTTCTAAATCTATTGCTACTAATTTGCTAAATTGGGTTACATATTTTATTTTGTTTTCTAAGTTCTTTTTTACTATATCCTTTTGTATGTCCAAATGGAGAGTGTCTTTTGCAGTTCCATCTGAAAAATCGCTTGTATTTCCCGTAACAAAGATTATTCTATCTTCATCCGTTAATGAAACTAAATCTTCAATATGCAATAAAGTTTCTACAATCAATCCATCTGCAAAAGACTCTTTTTTTTCGATATGAAATGGAGCTTTTTTATATATTCTTCTCTGTAAACAGGCAGCATTAAGAATATCATTGTCCTCAATCATAATAGAATTTGGATGCTGAATGATTTTTTGAACAAGTGATTGAATTTCTTCAAGATACTGCACATGACTTGCTTTATATTGTTCTTTTAAAATATTTAATTCCCTTTTTGAGTTTATTTTGTAGTCTTTCACCTCAAGACCTTCTATAGTGTAACCATTGATTCCGTAGATTTCATCAATCGCTTTGATAGCATTTCTAATTTTTTTATCTACCTCAAATAATTGTTCCTCGATGTGTTTGCTAATTTCATAAGCAACAATAGATGGAATAATAAGTTTAACTTGATTAAAGTTTAATAGCTTTATAAATGTATTTACCAGTTCCTTAGATACATTATTTCGTCTGTCAATAATCATATCTAAAAATATATTGGTATCCATAAGTAAGTATTTCATACACACCATCCTTATACAGTGTTATTTTTTACATTCGCACCCATTGCTATATAGGTAATCTAACAATTTGGGCTTCCTATAATTGCTATAATCTCGAATACGAGCGGACTGTACATTATTGCTATAACGACAAAAATCCTAAGCTTCTGGTTATTAACTTTAATGAAATTCAGGCATATCCCCCAGTATAAACATAATGGGAAACCACTCCTATTCCTCCGGAATATTGGTATAATAGTCATTTCCAACCTTAAGAAGTTCAATTGTATTACTCGTAGCTGCGATATACTTGGAAATGCCATTAACAGACGAATCCAATAGCTCTGTATCCCCGCAGTGATCCATATATGATTTCAGACTTTCGATTTTTTCTTTCTTCTTTTCTTTACGTTTTTCATTTAGAATTCCATCGACATATTTGCCAGCCTTAATGCCAACTGGCGTTCTGGCAAATACAGTTACAACAACACCAACTGCTAAATCAGCAGCAATCTGCATTGAGCTTCTCTTATTTAATGCATTATTTGAACCCAAATAATTCTTCATCTCATCCTGACATGAAGAATAATCATCTTTATATTGGTTTACGATTCCTTTAAGGTCTTCATGAACAATCTTAAAATAATCGGCATCAGGTGCATCCATCAGATAAAGTTCCATAAGATTTGCCATGCAATACGCTAATGTTGCGCACCGATACTGAGTCATATAATTTCCGACATCGTTTATATTCTTACCAATCTTCTTATCCTTGTCTTTCTTATCAGCAGCCTGCCTAATACTTTCTGCTTGCTCCTGATAAAAGTTGATAAATCCCTGCGTCTGTGTTTGGATTGATTTGAGCTGCGTTATTGTAGCATTTTTTTGAACTTCATCGTCTTTTATGAAGGAAATCCGCCTTTTAACTTTTTCGAGTGTCTGAAGAGCCGCCTTGAGCTTACTTTGTTTATCCGCATCAAGAAATTGTTCAATTCGATCCAGACCATCTTTGATATCTGACAGCTTTTCATTAACCTGTGCCATAAAATATTGTCCAGTAACAAAAGATGCAGCATTAAATATATTTAAAGCCACCTGTGGTGCTGCTGAAACAGACAGTTTTGCACTGTTCTCAATAAATTCTGCTTGACCGGTCACCTTGTTTGTCACTTGATTTAGCTCAGAGCCTCGAAAAGCTCCAGCTGTTTGTTTTGATTTGGCCAGAATCGTACCAGGATCCAAGATTACACGGTAAGTTCCTTCTACTGCCTCCTTAAACGCAAATCGAACTGCGCCATTGTTGATATGCTGAACAGCAAGTTGCGGTACATATTGAAATATCTGTGTCACGCGTCCAAGAGCCTCGCCTGGCAATTTCCAGTAGCCTTTTTCCTCCAGTTCAGCCGGAAGCATTTTTTTTTCGTGATACACTTCAATTCCATATTCATCTTTTAGACAGAGTTGTAACTCCTCTGAACCTTTTTTATGAATACAGCTCAAGGTTGTGCAGGCAAATTCCCCAATTCTTCTGTTC
>JAQSXD010000073.1 GCA_029266295.1 Bacillota bacterium
GGAGCTTTGGGGAACATCGTCTGTGTTACCCTCTATTCTGATATAATTGTGAACACCGTTTGCGATTTGTCCGATGGCAATCAAAGTAGGCATCGCGTCCTGCTTGATCTGAGCGCTGCCGGAATCAAACAAAATGGTATTCATTAGTCCGACAACGACTCCGCGCTCTTGAACGCTTACTGAGACTTTATCCTCCAATCCGTTTTGTCGGATCAGGTTTTGTATTTCTTCTGCTGCAGCAACGAGCTCGGGATCAAGCTTGTCCGTACTGCCGTCTGCCAGCGCTTCGTTAAGCTCATCAATCGAGAGGTCTTCGCCTCCTCCTCCCGAACCACTTTCACCTCCGGTTCCGGCTAATGCAGAAGGATTTAGTGCGCCCTCTAAAGATTGGGAAAGAACCTGATATTTCTGGGCATCGACATTACTCATCGCATACATTACAACGAAAAAAATCATCAGCAGCGTGATTAGGTCGGAATAGGTCAGCAGCCATCGCTCACTGTTATCATGCTCGGTTTCGTGTTTTCTCTTTCGTGCCATAGGATGAAACCTTAGCCTTTCTGTCTTCTGCCGGACCCATCGCTGCGGGATCCATTATAAGCGAGCTGCGCCTCAGACAAAAAGCTTGACAATTTTTCCTCCATATAGTTGGTATTCACGCCCTCCTGGATTAGCAGAAGTCCTTCGATGATCATAGACTTGTACAAAGTTTCCATTTGATTTTTTGCTTTTAGTTTGCCGGCAATGGGAAGCCACAAAAGATTTGCAAGTCCGATACCATAGAGGGTGGCTGTAAATGCCATCGCAATCTTGGGGCCCAGGGTATCCGGTTCTTCCAGGTCACTGAGTACGTGAACCAAGCCAAGAACAGTACCGATGATACCCATGGTAGGGGAATAACCGCCTGCAGCTTCAAAAATTTTCGCTCTTGCATTATGTCTATCAGTAATAACATCCAGCGAAAGCTCCAATGCTTCCCTGGTATAATTGGGGGAAGTGCCGTCGACGATCATTCTCATGCCTTTTCTCATCAGTCCGTCAGGCTCTGAATCAATTTGACTTTCCAGACTTAACAGTCCGCTTTGACGAACCTGAACACACATTGCCTTCATTCGATTCATCAAGCCGACAAAATCATATTTCTGATCTCTTAATAAAACTCTTAAAACTCTTGGAATCTCTTTCAGTTCACTATTTGGAAAAGCAATTCCTACGGCGCCAATGGTTCCACCAATAATGATCAATGCGCTGGTGGGGGCAAGGAGACCGGTAATGTGGCCGCCCTCTAGAAGAAATCCGCCGATGACTGAGCCAAACCCGATTACTGTAAAGATGATTAAGAATAGATCCATGTTTCATCTCCTAATATACATTATTTTGACGATTGCTACACATCACTCTTATTTTAGTATGTTAAGTCGCATAAATCAATTATTTTTATGTATATTTGTCGAATATTTACATGAATCATCATAATTTGCCGCTTATATTTCCGATGATTCGAAAATAATAATATCTTCACCAATTTTTCGGATGGAATTCCAGGGTAACTGCAGATAGTCTTTGTTTCCAAGAAAGCTCATTCTTCCGTGATAGTCAGGTACTAGAATGGCTTTGATTTTCCCCTGACTTTCATCAAACAAGAGCTCTGCGTCAGCAAGCTGACCGTGTCTGCTTCCGTTTGCCAGATTTACAATTTCTTTATCACCTAAATCACTGAGTCTCATAAAATCACCCCTTTGAATCATAATGCATAAGCTAATTTCCTTTATTATAAAAAAATATATTTGGGAAAAACTATTTTTATTACTAGGAAAGGATAAGATTCATGGATAAAAATACTGATATAAACTTTACAACAGAATCTGATGCGTTTTGGTCCTCGGGAGATCGAAAAGGAAGCGAGAAACATCAGGAAAAAGAAAAGAGTCACAAAGATGTAAACAAAAGCAGAAATACGGATAAAGCCAATAATGATGATCAAAATCAAGAACAAAGCCCAAAAGATAATATTGATAACTTTGGAGTGATCGGCAACGCATTTAACTTCCAGAGTGATATTCAGTACCTTACGATTATTGGCAACGTAGAGGGTCATATTGTTCTTCCGCCCAATAATAAAACGACGAAGTATGAAAACATTATACCCCAGTTAGTTGCTATTGAGGAAAATCCCAACATCAAAGGCCTGCTGACCATACTCAACACTGTCGGTGGTGACGTGGAAGCCGGGCTTGCACTTTCTGAATTGATTACCACGTTATCAAAACCTACAGTTTCCCTTGTACTAGGAGGAGGGCACAGCATTGGTATTCCACTTGCCACTGCAAGCAACTATTCGTTTATCGCTGAAAGCGCGACGATGACGCTGCATCCTATCAGAATGACCGGACTGGTCATCGGTGCAGAGCCCACATATGATTATTTTAGAAAAATGCAGGATCGCATTGTTGAGTTCATAACTAGAACTTCAAAAGCAGATAGAGATCAGATAGTAAAATTAATGAATGCAACAGATAATATGGCTGCTGACATCGGAACGATTATTGTTGGACAGGAAGCGGTAGACATCGGACTTATTGATGAAGTTGGCGGACTGAACAGAGCCTTGATGAAATTAAAAGAGCTCATAACAGAAGGATAATGTCGAAATATGTCGAACAAATAAAATTGTAAATAAATGTAAACCATGATATCGTGAAATTGAAGGAAAAGTAAATTAATGTAAATATTAAATAAAAAAGGAAATCATTATGGTTCGACTATTTATCGCTTACAATGAGAGGGAGTATGGCCTTGCATTAGCAAGAGCCATCTCCGGCATACATAAAGGTTTTGATGTTCATATTTTATCATGCAATTCCGTTTTAGAAAATGATTCAATTCTATTTTCTGAACAAT
The DNA here is from genome assembly GCA_029266295.1 of Bacillota bacterium. GTDB lineage: Bacteria > Bacillota > Clostridia > Peptostreptococcales > Anaerovoracaceae > Anoxybacterium. Next base: position 2,902 of record JAQSXD010000073.1, read on the forward strand.
GGGATTTCCTATTGACTGACTGCGGTTTGGATTCACTTTTCGCAGATCGGCTCCGTAATCATTCGATCAAAAGGAGATCTGTTATTTTGACAGAAACAATTCCTGAAATGACTTCCAAACAAATCGATGAGGATGATTCTGGCCTCTGGCAGATCTATAAATATGCACCTGTCAGTGAAATTCTCAGTGATTTGAACTTTGTTTTTGCATATATCACAGATAAGAAAATTGTAAATCCATATCTTAAAACTTCTTTAATTGGAGTCTTGGGCGTTTCCGGAGGAGTGGGGACTTCTTCCGTTGCAATGGGACTTGCCAGAGAATTATCCAGATATCACGATAAGAAAATTCTCTATCTTAGCTTTGAGGAATTACCTGCAACCGAATTGTATGTCACCTTTGGATCCAGATGCAGAAAAATCAGCGAGTTTCTCTATTATTTATTTGAAAAGAAAGATGATGAAATCTGCAGCCATCTTGAGGGCTTTACAACAACGGATCATTTTGGGGTTGGATTTTTTTGTCCTTCACGAGGAAGAAACGATCTGCGAAGCTTGACAAAGGATGATCTTGCATATTTTGTCAAGTACTTGACCGACAGCTGCCGCTACGACTACATATTGATCGATTTCAATCATGATCTATCACCGGAAACCTGGCAGATGCTGACCTATTGCACCAGACTCGTTATGGTTCATAAAAACGATCCGGTATCAATACAGAAGCATAGAAAACTAGCGGATTTTCTCAGGAAGGGCGCAGTCCCCATCGCAGAAGAGACATTGATCAATGTACGTAATTTCAATGATGGAGGCAGTCAAATCCATGAAACCATCAGGAATAGGACAGGTCAAGGCAACTTCGAGAATGAAAGCGAGTATGTCGATGGAAACGACAGCTCGTGTATACAGAATTTGATTGTAATCGACGCGGATGAAAATAGTTTTTCTTATCATGGAGAGCAGCTTAACATCGATATCAGCCAAACCTTTGGCATTGGAATCAAGCATCTTGCGGAAACTGTTCTGCTGGCAGAATTCAATTGAAGGAGGTGAAGTATTATTTATGCAAGGGGAGCATTATACGCTAAAGGAAATAACCGAGGACGTTCGAGCGATGATTAACAGCCGTCATGAACAACTCAGTGACAGCGAGGTTTTAGAACTGATTGAAAACTTTATTCTTAATGACCAGCGAATGGATTGTTTGACGTTTCGTGAGAAGAGCGAAGTAATACATAGCATTTTTAATATCACAAGGAAAGATCTCGACCTGCTTCAGCCCTATGCAGATGACCGTGATGTCAGCGAAATCATGGTCAATGGTACAGACAGCATCTTTATCGAAAAAAATGGAAAAGTAATCAAACTTAATATTCGCTTTGAAACAAAAGAAGATCTGGAAGAAATCATAAGAAGAATCGCAGCAAGGGTTCATCGCGAAATCAATGAATTAAACCCGATCGTTGATGCAAGGCTGGAGGATGGATCCAGAGTTCATGCTGTATATAAAAATGTTGCACTTAACGGTCCGATTCTGACGATACGCCGCTTTCCAGAGAATAGAATTTCCATGGAGGGGTTAATCAAAAGAGAGACCATTAGCAGAGAAGCTGCCGAATTTCTAAAGACGCTTGTCAAATCGGGCTACAATATTTTTATATCGGGCGGGACAAGCTCGGGAAAAACAACGTTTCTAAACGTGTTATCGGAATATATTCCATCAGACGAAAGGGTCATTGTCATAGAAGACTCAGCAGAACTTCAAATTACCGGAATAGAGAATATTGTCCGGCTTGAAAGTAAAAATCCAAATGTTCAGGGAAAAGGCGAAGTAAATATCAGACAACTCATAAAAGCTTCTTTAAGAATGCGTCCCAACCGAATTATTGTTGGAGAAGTGAGAGGGGAGGAAGTCCTTGATATGATACAAGCGATGAACACCGGGCATGACGGATCATTATCTACAGGACACGGAAACTCACCAGAAGGTATGCTATCGAGGTTGGAAGCAATGTTTCTTCAGGCAGCTGATTATCCCATCGAATCGATCAGAGCCCAGATCGCTGAAGCCATTGATATTATCATTCACTTGGGAAGACTTCCGGATCAAAGCAGAAGAGTATTGGAAATCGCCGAAATTATGGAATACACCGGCGGTAAGATTGAAATTAATACACTGTTTAAGTATGAAGTGAATCAAATTGATGATCTAGGTCATTCCGAACCCTCCTTTCCGATAGGCGCATTGCTGAAAACGGAAAATCAACTGATGAATACGATGAAGCTGAAGATGAAGGGAGGGAATATGTAATGAAATTAACAATCACTGCGCAGCCCAAGGGTCGCGAAATTCCTGATCACTATCATATCTATCGGCTGAATCATTCTGAATTTGTAAAATTTATGCTGCTTTGTGGCATCGGATTGGCAACATTATCGTTTCTTTTCTATCAGAGTATCGCCTTGTCAATGCTGTCTCTGCCTGCCTCGTGGTTTTTCTTGCCTTGGTATCGAACGTCATTGGCAGATAAGAGGCGAAAAGAAATCAAAGAACAGTTTCGCGATGTACTCTATTCTATTTCCGCTTCCATTGCTGCGGGCAGGCAGATGTCAGGTGCATTACTGGAAACTGCAGCAAATCTGAAAATGATCTATGGGGAGAGTGCCTTGATTGTTAGAGAACTAGAACTGATGTCAAAGAGAATTAATGAATACAGAGAATCGGAGGAGGAGATTCTCCAGGATTTTGCTTATCGAACAGAGGTCGAAGATATCGCTGACTTTGTTGATATCTATATGACCTGCCGTAAAACCGGCGGAGATCTGATCCGAGTTTTAGGAAAAGCAAGTGAAATGATTACGGACAAGATTACCATTGAAAAAGAAATCAACACCATTACAGCGCAGAAACGCTTTGAGACAAAGATCCTGACTGCCATACCAATTTTGATTATCTTGTTTCTTCAGTTAATTTCACCAGAATATATTTCTTCACTGTATGAAGGCATTACCGGTAGACTTCTGATGACGACTGCCCTTGGGGGAATCGGTGCTTCCTATTATATCAGCTCAAAGCTTACAAGGATTGAAGTATGATAAAAATCAGTATAACAACATTACGAGGATTGAAGGATGATAAAGTACTTTCCAGATTTTAAAACTGACTTATGGCTGAAACGGCTTGTAGTTTTGCTCCCAGACTGGCTCACAGGAGAAAAAGAAATTATGAAGCGGAAACTTAGGATGAAATACGGTCAGAAAGATTGCAATACATACATTCTTGAGGAGAAGAAAAGCTTGATGAAGGCTTATGTGATGCTCACCGTGGTATTCGTCTTATTGCTGCTTTTATCCATCCCCCAATGGTTTCAAGAGAATGAGGAGTTAAAAAGCATTGCAAAGCCTGAGCCCGGAGCGTCTTCTGTAACGATTCCGGTTGAAGCCAAAATGGACTACAACGGGATTGAAGTTTCAAAATCATTTGATTTGAGAGTTGAACCAAAGGAATTCAGTGAAGAAGAGAAACATCGTATTCTTGAAACTTTTGCAAAAGAACTGCCAACCAGGATTCGAGGAAAGAACCAGGATCTGCTCAAGATCTCCAAACCGCTGAACCTTATAGAGTATGACCGTCTTACGGGGATTACGATCGTTTGGTCCAGCAGCAATCCTGAAGTGATTCGCACAGATGGAGCGGTTGATCTTATTGCCGCAGAGGGGTTGTCAACGTTACTGACTGCTCAGCTCACCCTGGATGGGATCACCCGGGAAGTTGTCATTACTGCAGTAACCGATCAGGAGATACCTTCTTCTGGGTATTCGAGCAGCATGGAGAGGCGTTTGGATGACGCGGTTGATCAACTAAGCGAAAACAGCGCAGCTGAGTATATTCAGCTGCCGGAACGTTTACCTCAGGGGATGGAGATCCGCTGGCAGCAAAAGCGGGAGAGTTACCTGGGCATGATGACCGCCTTGTACGGGTTTTTACTACTGCTTTTATTTCTAAAACGGTATGAAAAAATAGATAAAGAAATGAAGGCGGCAAGGGAATCGATTGAAAAAGACCTTCCTGAATTCATCAGCAAGCTGGTTTTGCTCCTAAATGCAGGATTGGTTTTCAGCTCTGCTTTCGCAAAAATCGTAACCGATTATGAACGGCATTATCAGCGGCCTGAGCCTGGAAGGAACGCAAGCAGGAAACGGCATTTGTATGCAGAATTGCTGGAAATACAAAAGCGTGTTGAAAAGACCAACGCTTCGCTCATCTTTGAACTAAAGGATTTTTCACAAAGAAGCGGCGTGCGCGATCTGGTTCGGTTAACTGCGATCATTTCAGACAATTGGAACAAGGGAAGCGCCTTAGCTGAAAAAATGGAACGAGAGGGGGAATTGATGTGGATTGGGCGTAAAAAGAAGGCTGAGGAAAAAGGACGGCTGGCGGAGACGAAGCTTACCTTTCCGCTTATGATCCTTCTGATTGTCCTGATTGTGATCACTGTAGCACCGGCATTGATGGAAATGTAATGTTCTATTATGGTAAAAACGAATCGCTAATATGATAAAAGTTAGTACCTAACATGGTGGGAAAAACCATTCAATCTCGCAGCAGGAGGTAGAAAATATGAAAAGACGAATGAAAAAAACAAAGGAGAATACGAAAATGAAATTGATTACAAACAGCAAAAAAGGGATGGAAATGGTGCAGGTTGCGATTCTGGTTGCAATTGCAATCGGCTTTGGTCTTGTTTTTAAAGACAAGATAGGTGAATTTATAAATAATACCTTCGAATCACTGTCCAACAGTGGTTTTATCAGTTGAACATTCGGAGCAAACGGGGAACCACAATGGTTGAAGCGGCCATCGTCTTTCCTCTGGTCATCGGTGCTGTAATTGCGGTCATCTATATCACCTTGGGGCTCTATTCGGCTTTATCCCTGCAAACCTCGATCCATTTATCCTTGCGGCAGGAAACAGGCGTACAATCAGACACCATTGAACGGGGTCAGACTGTTAGGGCATATGAGTATCAACGAAAGAACAGCTTTGGAAAGCACTCTGTTCTCCAGATGAAAGAACAACAGGTTGTCAGAATGAAGGGGCTCTTTCGTGCCAGTGTTAGGAGGCAGGAAAAAGGGAGTGCCTATGTTATCGATGAAGCAGAGCTTGTAAGAGGTAAAAGCGCAATCAAGGAGGTTGTAAATCAGGAATGAAGGTCAGATCGAAACGGGGAACGACAGCTGTATTTTTAACGATGATCCTTGCAGCAGTTCTTGCCGCGGTGGGGATCATCGTATATGAAGCATCCCAGTTGGCTGGAGAGAGCTATTCTGACGCCGTCTTGGAATTGGCGGGTCGTTCAATTTTAGCAGAATATGATACAGAGCTGCAAGAGCGATACGGTCTATTCGCATTTAACCTGGAGCAAAATCAGGTGGAGAATAAGATCAATTACTACGCTTCTTATAGCTTTCATAATAATCAGCTGAAAGAGACCTTCCGCAGCAAAAAGCACCTGGATCAGCTTCGGCTAAAAGTAGAATCAGTGTCTGTGGATCTCAAAGGATATAGCATCACCAATACGGAGTTGTTTCAAAATCAGATCCTGGACACGTATTTATATGACTTGGGTAAGAATCTGATAAAACCGAGAGGCGTTGTGCCGTCGGGATTTCAAGAAATAGAGCTGAAAAACATGCAGGTAATCAACAGCCTTCCCTCAAAAGGCGCAGGGGGAGGAACCATCGACATCGGTAAGTTTTTAGAGAACGGAATCCCGAGTCCAGCAGAGATCAAAGAGAAAAGCGAAAAAGCGTTCCTGACAAACGAATATATTCTAGGACGGTTTTGGAATCACAGGCGGGGATCTGAATCCAGAGACACCTTCTTCATGAATGAGGTAGAATATATCCTAATCGGTAACTTCAACGATCAGGAAAATTACAATAGCGTCAGAAACCAGCTCTTTCTGATGCGTACAGGCCTGAACCTTACACATATTTATGCAGACAATAAAAAAAGGAATGAAATTGTGACGCTCGCTGAAGTTCTCACTCCCGGACCTCTGGCAGCCGTTACACAAGCGGTAATCGCAGGAATCTGGTCAGCGGCAGAGGCGGAAAATGATCTGAGAAGGTTGGAAGACGGGAAAAAAATCCCGCTGGTAAAAATGGAAAAGCATTGGGCCGTTAGTATTGAAAACGCAGTACGTCCTGAAATGAAACGAGAAATTTCTGATATGAAAGAATCCCTTGGGGAAAATGGGGAGCAGGAGAATCTGGAATTGGGAAAATCACTCCATTCTAAGAAACAATCAGCGGGATACATAGAACCGGTGAACAAAAACGGTATGGACTATGAAGATTATCTCAGGATTCTGCTTTTTTTAGAAAATAATGAGATCAAACTGCAAAGAACCATGGATCTCATACAGATCAATCTGAAGGGGAGCTATCACAAGGATTTTGACTTGAAATATCTATATGGGGGATTTGAATTTGATGCGGTTATCAAAGGCAAAACATATGCTTACATACAAAAGTACTAAACGGGGATTTTTAACGGTTGAAGCCGCTATTTTCCTCCCGATCTTTATCGTTGGGGTACTGACCTTTGCCTATCTCATTAAGTTTATGGCGATTCAGGAACGGGTGTTCCATGCCTTTTCCGATGAGGCAAGAGCCTTGAGCTCTGAGGCAGTATTCATAAAGCTTAAACCATTGAGTTTTGAGTCGAATCTTAAATCTAGATTGTATTCTGAAAATGACACGCAGATCAGCAATGTTGACATCGAACATTTCAATTATCTTTTCGCGAATGGAACCTATGGCATGATCTCCATGGACCTAAATTATGATGTCAACGTCAAGCTTCCCATTTCTTTCTATTCGCCCCTGCCGGTCTCAGAATCTCTGATGTTCCGTGGGTTTGTCGGAAGAACAATGGATGGTGAGAACTTGGGTTTTGATGAGTTGGAAAAAGAAAAACAATCTCATCTTGTATGGATCTTTCCCACCGCAGGGAAAAGGCATCACGAAAAAGGTTGTATTCATATCGCCAATGAGCCAATGGAAACAATTATGACCTCATCGATCAGAAGGAGCTATGATGCTTGCAAACTCTGTGATTCAAGTAATATTGGGAACGGAAGCACCGTATATGTGTTTACAAAATCCGGGAAGGTTTTTCATAGAGGTTCTTGTAACACAGTAGATAAATATGTTACTTCCATAGAAATAGAAGACGCCCAAAGAAAAGGATACTCACCTTGCTTAAAGTGCGGAGGAGGATAAAACCTATGAATGACGAGCGAGATAACAACAACTGCAACCTGGAAGAAATAAAGGCAATGAGGCACAAGAGATGGGAGGAGTCGGCGGGAGGCCGCAGATTCTGTATGATCTATCCAAAAGAAGCCTTCTATGATTATGAGCGAAGGATCTTATCGGAAAGAGCTTGTACGTACGTTTTGCCTATGAGCTTTATCGAAGAAGAAGATGGTTTAAGAGCATATTATGGCTGTGCAGGTTGTCTGCCACTGAAAGATGCGGTAGCAGCACAAAGGATTGATGGTAATGGACAGAGGCGTCCGGATTATATGGTTAGTAACTCCGTCGGTATTCTCATGGAAGCACTAGAAAATCTAAAAAAGATGGAAAACCATCTGTTGTTTCCTGACAGCATATCAATTAGCATGAATGAAGTCTATATCAATACAGGAAATGGAAAGGTACTTTTGGCATATATCCCTGAAAAGGGTGGTCATCCTGACCATACCTTTCAAAAGCGAATCACAAAACTCGCTGAAGAAATGAAAACACTTTATGAAGGAAGCGATGCAGGACATTTCTTGGCACGATTCATTCAATTCGTTGATGATAACAATCCCGGGCTGGATGGTATGATTAACATGCTGGGAATGCTTCGGCGTGAGACAAGTTACATTTATTGGGCTGCTGAAAACTTCCGAAGCAATCTATCTGAAAATTCTAATGAACCTGGTTCTTATTGCAGCCGTGGAGAGGTTGAGCACAATAAAGACAGAGATGCAGCCAAAAGAATCAAGCCGAACGACATCCCAAAAAGCAGGGTTCCCGTAAAGCTGATTCTCGTTCAGATGGGGTTCGTTCTTATCATGGGATCGGCGGTTTTGTGGGGGAAATTTGATGGGATACAGCTTGCGGGATGGATCATCATCGCCGCAGCAATTGACCTATGGGCAGTGAAAAAGTGGGAGCATATTTTCTTCAGCGAGAAGGCAAGCGATAGGGGAAAACCGCTTCTGTTCCGTGGGTAAACAGCTTTTTTGTAAACTATAAAAAGCCGGGTGGTTACCCGGCTTGTTTACGATGCTTGGTGTGAGATATTATTGCAGATTAACGGTCGTTTCTGAAGCTTCTTCTTTCGTTCTTCTTCTTTTCTCTGCATTCC
>JAQSXD010000074.1 GCA_029266295.1 Bacillota bacterium
CAAAGAACCACTGCTGTCCAGATATTCAGTCCTGCATCCTGCCAGAGAAGCCCCAGAATCATGGAGGTAAGGCCTACAATGGCTCCACCGGAAATATCAATTCCGCCGGTGATCATCACGATGGTTCCAAACAATGCAATGATACAGATGCTGATATAGTCATTGATGCTGCCAAGCAGAACCGGCACTTTCAGAAAGCGTTGATTAATCGATCCGAAGATAACAATTTCCAAAATCAGGATGATAATTAATGCCATTTCCCACCGTAGCAGCAACTTTTTCCAATTGATCTGCTCTATCACTCTCATCGGCTTTCCCCTCCTGTATCCTTTAGAATTGATTCTATTTTTAAGTCCCTGGCAGCCAGACGTTCCCGCCTCGCCTTTTCCTTGAAGAATTTTTGAATCAATGCATCCGCAACAACAATGATGATCAGAAGAATCCCTGTTATGGTATTATCCCAATTGGATGAAAACTGAAGGAAAACCAGGATTCTGCTAATGGATGACATAATAACTGCACCGAACATGGCTCCCACCACAGAACCCACGCCTCCCGTTAAGCTGACTCCGCCAAGAACACAAGCTGCGATGGCTTTCATCTCATATCCACTTCCGGCAGTTGGCGTGACAAATCCTATCTTGCTGGCAAAGACAATGCCAGCGAGTGCTGCAAAAATCCCGCACAAAACGAAAGCGATGATTCTGGTCCTATCAACGGGGATACCGATTAGGGTCGCACCCCCAACATTATCTCCTATCGCAGCAAAATACTTTCCTTTATTTGCCCTGTTCAGATAAAAATGGATTCCAGTAACGATTAATACTGTAATTAGAAGAAATAGATTTACAAAACCCGCCAGCGTAATCTGACCGTAGCTTTTAAATACTGCGGGCAGGTTTTCCACCCATTTTCCTTGTGTATAGACGTAAATGGAACCTCGGACGACTCCATTAACACCCAGCGTCATGATAATTGCGGGGATGCGGAGCTTTGTAACCCCCAGCCCGTTTACCAGACCGATGGCGGCGCCAATGGTAAGGGCTGTAATGGATGCGGCCAAGAGGGAACTTCCATCGCGGATCATGCTTGCACAGACCGCAGCAGTCAGTCCTAAAGTTGCCCCTACAGATACATCAATATCCCCTGCTATAATCACGAAGGACACACCGATGGCCAAAAGGATGTAAATAACACTTCCGTTTAAGCAAAGCAGAATATTGTCCAGTGATAGAAAACTCGGATTTACAAGCCCTGTTCCCAGGAATAACACCACCAGAAAAGCTACGGTGAAAAGTTCTCTTGTCTCCGTCATTGCCTGAATCAGTTTATTCATGCCGTCACCTCCTCTTGATAAACCCCGAAGGCGGCTGCCATTAAATGATCCACCGTAATACAATCGCCCTGAAAGGTATGATTCACACGGCCCTGATACATCGTTGCCACACGATCCGAAAGTTCTACGATTTCCTCGATATCCGAAGAGATCAGCAGGACCGCTACCCCCTCTTCTTTCAATTCGTGGATAATTCGGTATACATCTCCTCTTGCACCCGCGTCAATTCCTCTCGTAGGTTCATCCAAAATAACAATCTTTGGATTGGCTGCAAGCGCTTTGGCCAAAACCACTTTCTGCTGATTGCCCCCTGACAGGGAAGAAACCAGCTGGTCTCGCCCCGTCACCTTAATCCTGAAATTTTCGATATATTTATCTGTCAAGGCATTTGCCTTCTTTTTGTCAATGAAATATTTGTTTAATTGTTCAAGTACCCCGGAAGTAACATTCGCTTCTACATCGATGATCGAATAAATCCCGTTCAGATGTCTGTCCTCAGGGACGTACGTTAGCCCCTTCTCAATGATCACGCTGCTTTTTCTTCCTGTGATGTCCTCTCCGTCCAGAATAACGGACCCACTTTTGATGATATCCTTGCCAAAAACCGCAACCGCAAATTCCGTTCGCCCTGCACCGACAACTCCTGCCAATCCCAGTATTTCTCCCGGAAAAACCTTAAAACTAATATCTGTAAAGCCGTATCCGCATAAATTTTGAACCTCAAACACTGGCCTCAGATCTGCACAACTGAAGTCCTTGCAAAGTTTCTCCTTTTTTGCTGCCCTTTGATAATTAGGTGGAAGCAAGCCCTGAATCAGCATCTCCTGATCGAATTGACCCACTGGCCCTTCCATTGTGATTTGTCCATCCCTTAATATGACCACTCGATTGGCAATATCAAAGACCTCTGTCAGACGATGGGTTATGTAAAATATGCTGATTCCGTTGCTCTGTAGATCAGTCACGATACGAAAAAGCGACTCAATCTCATGAAAGGTCAATGCGGAGGTGGGCTCATCCAAAATTAGAATCTTGGAATCTCTGAGCAGTCCTCTCAGAATCTCAACCAATTGCTGTTCTGCGATGGACAAGCTGTCTGCTTTTCGGTCCAGCTTAAGATCCCATCCAAGATTCTCTACAAGTGCCGTAAGCCGAAGATGCAATGCACTACGCTTTTCACGAAATCCCAGAACGATGTTCTCCTCAACCGTCATATTGGGAAACAGCATCGGCTCCTGCGGTACCAAATAAATACCATTAGCCAGTGCGGCCGAAGGAGATGAAAGGTTTACCCTTTTACCAAAGATTTCTATTTCCCCTCCGTCAGGTTGATGAATCCCCATGATGATTTTCATCAAGGTACTCTTTCCTGCCCCGTTGCCTCCGATCAGTGCTACGACATCTCCCTCATAAACCTCGAGGTCCACTCCCCGCAGCACGACATTAGAAGCAAATGATTTGCAGATTCCCTTTATGCTGATTGCAGGAATCCTGGCTCCGTCGTTGTTGCTTGAACTCATAAAAGAATCCTCCATCTCAATCTGAAACGACCTAAGTATTGGTTGACGGTATGCTAATGAATCATCCTTGTCAACCCAAGCTGTCCATAACATTAGTTAGTGATTTAATATTTTGTTTCATCATAATGCTTTTTGTTCCAGTTGTCAACATTTGTTACATAAAAATTTATATTATCATTTCTTTTGTTTGTGCATTGTTTTAATATATATAATAGAAAGCAGACGTCAAATTCGACGAATATATTTGATATTGTGCCATTTTATGTCATTCAATTCTTGTTTTAGTCTTCAAAATAAATAGGTTGACAGCAATTTCGTTTCGCTTTATAATGAGTTTAAATTAAAACATATTATTTGTTCAAAAACATTTGTAACAAATCCTGCTATTATTAACAGGCAATAGCAATCATAAATTCTGCTGCAAAATTGTTTCACTGGGTAAAATTTGTGGTAATGTGGTAAAGAGAACAATCAGAAAAAAAAGAAATAGAACACAGGAGATAGAAAATGAGCATTGATTATGAACACTCTTTGATGATTAAGGTTATTTGGTGCTATTATATTGAAGATATGACACAGCAGGCTATTGCTGACCGGCTGGGGATCTCCCGTATGCGTGTCATAAAACTTTTGGATAAAGGTCGCGAAAAAAAGATGGTCCAATTTAATATCAGCGCGGAAGCTTATCAGCAGGCAGAAATAACGCACAAGTTAGAAGCGCGCTATTCATTGAAAGAAATTGTTCTGGTACCTTCCATTTCAAACGATATCAACGAAACCGTCGCCCGCGCAGCCGCAATGTATCTCGGCGAACATCTATCAGACGGAGCTTTTATCAACGTTGGCTTTGGCGATACCATGTCCCGCATCCTGCGCAACCTACATCTTCCCGATGATTCTAAGATCTCTTTTGTATCGCTGACCGGCGGTGTTAAGCACTATGCAATTTCCTCCGAAGGAGGCATTTCCAACGCCACCGGGTACATCGTCCCTGCACCGTTCATTGCATCAACACCCGAGATGGCCACAGCCATCAAGGAAGAGCCCTCGGTCAAGGATGTACTGAACCTATCCAGCCTTGCAAGTTATACAATTATAGGAGTAGGCGGTGTAACAGAGAAAGCAACGGTGGTAAAGGAAGGAAACATGACAGCCAATGACCTGCTCAGGCTTAAGGCAGAAAGTGCTGTGGGTGATATCCTTGGCTACTTTATCGATAAAGACGGCCGCGTATTAGATGCAGGAATTCACAAGCATCTGATCAGCACACCACCCGACGCATTAGCAGCATTTCCCAACGTCATAGCGGTAGCCGGAGGTGTTGAAAAGGCAGAGGCCATCGATGCAGCCTTAAAAACCGGCTGTATCAACATCCTGATTACAGACGAAGAAACAGCAAAGGCTGTTTTGGATATATAAAGGAGGGATCAAATGGCTCAGTATTTAATGGCGATTGATGCAGGCACCGGCAGTGTCCGGGCAGTTATATTTGACACCAGGGGGAATCAGCTCGGCGTATCCCAAAGAGAGTGGGATCACAAAGAGGATCCAAGATATCCCGGATCCATGGACTTTGACTGGGTGAGCAATTGGGAACTGGCGATTTGCTGTGTGAAAGAAGTTCTCGCCAAAAGTGGAATCAATCCAGCGGAAATCGCAGGAATTGCAACCACCAGCATGCGAGAAGGCATCGTCCTTTACGACGAAACCGGCTGTGAAATATGGGCCTGCGCCAACGTGGATGCGAGAGCTACCGCGGAAGTGATTCAATTAAAAAACTTGACCATGCACCTTGAAGAAGAAATTTACGAGCCCTCAGGCCAGACGTTTGCCCTCGGTGCACTTCCCAGAGTCCTTTGGGTGAAGAACCACCTTCCGGATGTTTATGCAAAGACTAAAACAATTACGATGTTCAACGATTGGCTTATTGCAAAGCTGACCGGTCTTCTGACCTCAGAGCCTTCCAATGGATGTACCACCGGAATCTTCGATCTTAAAGACAGAACATGGCTCCCGAAGATCGCAGCCAAGTGTGGTTTGAAAGACGATATTTTCCCTCCTGTTTACGAAAGCGGTTCTGTTGTCGGTAAGGTTTCTGCAGAGTGCGCATCAGTAACAGGTTTGATGGAAGGAACTCCCGTGGTCACCGGCGGCGGAGACGCTCAGCTGGGCTGTGTCGGGGTAGGCTTGGTCGAAGCCAATCAGGGCGCTGTATTCGGAGGCAGCTTCTGGCAGTACGAGTTCAATACCACCGAAGTGATACAGGATCCCAATTGCAGAGTAAGAATCAATTGTCATGCAGTTCCCGGGCTTTGGCAATATGAAGCGATTGCATTCTTCCCCGGCTTGGTAATGCGATGGTACCGGGATGCATTCTGCCAGGCGGAAAAAATACAAGGAGAAGAAACCGGTCTGGACCCTTATACCATCATGAATGCCGAAGCTGAGAAAATCCCTCCGGGATGCTATGGGATGCTGTGCACCTTCTCTGACGTAATGAATTTCATTAACTGGAAGCATGCAGCACCTTCTTTTATGAACTTTAATCTAAATGCAGATAAATTCAATAAGTACACCTTCTACCGCGCATTGATGGAGAACGCGGCACTAGTGACAAAAGGCAACATGGATATGGTCTATCAGATCACAGGAAAACGCCCAAATCAAATCGTATTTGCCAATGGCGCTTCCAAAAGTCCTTTATGGTGTCAAATTCTTTCGGACGTACTGGGAATCCCCGTAAAAGTACCTCTGGTGAAAGAGGCAACTGCTTTGGGCGCAGCCATCACAGCCGGTATCGGCGTCGGAATCTATAAAGATTTGCCGGAAGCGGCAAAATCTTTGGTTCAATGGGACAGCGAATATGTTCCCAACATGGAGAACCATAAAACCTACAGCGAGCTTTATGCCATCTGGCGTCAAGTATATTATAACAGCCTGGAATTGACCAATCTGGATCTGACAACACCGATGTGGGCAGCACCCGGCTTATAGACAGAAAGGAGAACAGAGATGTACATAATAGATGAAAAGAATTTGGAATATCGCCACGGAAACAGCGGCCCAAAATACCTGATGAGAGGCCCCAGGATGAACTTTGCAATCGTTCAGTTTCCTCCAGGCACCGATTTCAAGGCACATTATCATAATATCATGGAAGAGAATTTCTATGTTATGGAAGGGGTGATCGATATCGTCGTTGACGGCAAAACCCACACTCTTTCAAAAGGGCAGTTTATTCACGTCGAGCCTGAGGAAAGTCACTATCTGATCAACAATTCCGACGAGGTTGCACTTCTCATCGCCACACTCGCTCCCTACCAGGAGTCCGATAAGGTAGAAATCAGCTAAGGCATATCTCAGGAACCCATTTCAGGAGAACCAAGGTAACAAAATTTATTTTTCATACAGCTCCTCCTCGAAAGCCCAAAGCTTGTCTTCGGGCTTTTATTCGTCCTGTAGGTTTTCGAGCTTCTATTCAAGAAGGTTATGCTTTTCCATTTTTCGTCTCAATGCGAAGCGGCTGACGCCCAGTTCTTCCGCCGCTTTTGTCTGGTTGCCGCCATGCTTTTCCAGTGCTTTCACAATATAATCTTTTTCGATTGTATCAAGTTTGTAATCCAGAGAAAAACGACCTTCCCTTCCTATCCTGCTGCCGCCAATTTCGTCACCCGCCGCAATTTCAGCAGGTACACCAGAAAAGTCTCCCGATCCTGTCTGCCCAAGCCTGCCGATTTCCAGAGGCAGATGTTTCTGCGCAATCCATGCATCATTGGTAAGAAGAACAATCCGCTCGATGACATTTTTCAGTTCACGGATATTTCCCGGCCAAGGATACACAAGAAGCACTCTTTTTGCCTGCTCGTCAAACCCTTTAATTTCTTTTTTAAAGGTCTTATTGTATTTTGTTAAGAAATATTCCGCCAGAAGCAAAATGTCATTCCCTCTGTCCCGTAGAGGAGGAACCATAACAGGTACCACATTCAGACGGTAATACAAATCCTCACGGAAGGTTTTTTCTCTCACCGCCCGACCCAGATCCTTGTTGGTTGCAGTTATAATCCTGATATCGACTTCAATATCTTCCAGACCGCCAATCCTCCGAAACTTTCTTTCCTCCAGAAACCGAAGCAGCTTTGCTTGAATATCAAGAGGGATCTCGCCAAGCTCATCGAGAAATACCGTACCGCCATTGGCAATCTCCAGCAGTCCCTTTTTTTTCATACCGGCTCCGGTGAACGCATTCTTTTCAAAGCCGAACAGTTCGCTCTCCACTAGATGTCCCGGTATCGCGCTGCAGTTTATCTTAAGAATCGGAAACTCTCTTCTGATGCTATGATTATGAATGGCATCTGCAACCAATTCCTTTCCCGTTCCCGTCTCACCCAGGATCAAAACCGTAACGCTGTCATTCTGAGACAGAATTCCGACTTTTTCATAGACGTCCTTCATCAGATCAGATTGCCCTACCATGGTCTCTTCAAAGCACTGATTTTGTTTTTCCAAAAGAAGGATTTTATTTTTTATTTTGTAGTTTTCCAAAGCTCGTTCCAGAATAATCCCAATTTCATCGAGCTCAAAGGGTTTATTAATATAGTCAAATGCGCCTTTTTTGATTGCAGAGACAGCGCTGATAATATCGCTGTAAGCGGTCATTACGATGACTTCAATGTCATTATCAATCCTTTTTATATCATCGATTAGCTCTATTCCGTTATCATTTCCGAGTCTCATGTCTGTTAAAACCAAACTCGGCTTGAAGGATGCGGCCTTCCGCAAGGCGTCCTCTTTGCTTAGGGCGGTTTCCACAGAATACCCCATATCACAGAGACCTGCTATTAAAGTTTTACAAATCATGGCTTCATCATCGATAACCAACACTTTACTCTTCATTTCTATCCCTCCGATATTCCGGCAGCAAGATGCCTATTTTCGTACCCTTGTTCAGCTGACTTTCAATATAGATTTTCCCATTGTTTTCTTCGATGAGCTTGGAAACAACCACAAGCCCGAGCCCGGTTCCCTTTAATTTCGTGGTAAAGAAGGGATTAAAAATTTTATCTAGAAGCGCCTCTTCCATTCCCACACCATCATCCTCAAAAATGATCCGTATCCAACGAATTCCATCTTCCAGCACCGGTTCCGTAAGAATGCAAAGACTGCCGCCTAGCTCCACCGCTTCAACAGCGTTTGTAATGATGTTCAGAAAAATCTGCTCGGCCTGTCCTTTGTCAACATAAACGAAATTTTGATTCGCTTCTGTTATAACAGTTACCTGCATTTCCTTGGTGTGAATTCCTTCCTTCGCCATGTCCAGAGATTTTCTGATGATTTTGTTCACATCAGCCTTCTCCCTTACCGCTTGCTTTGGTTTGGAAAAGTCAAGAAGATCCGTAACCAGATTGTTGATTCGATCGATTTCATCCTTCAGTCCCTCCATCAGTTCCACGCTGTCCTCATTGCATTTGCTTGCCTCGCGGTTTTTTATCACCTGTATCCCGGTTTTAATCCCTGTCAATGGATTTCGAATCTCATGTGCCAAACCCGCCGCAAACTGTCCTACAGAAGCAAGCCGATCTACCCGGATGAGATTGTTCTCGATCATCTTTCTCTCACTGATGTCGTTAAAGCTGCAAATCGCTCCGTAAAAGCTGCCGTCTTCCTTTCGAAGCAAGGAAGTGCCGGCATCAATATAAATCGTCTTGCCGCCGCTGCCGTTTAGCGTAATCATCTGGTTCATGCTGTATTTCCGTTCGATGGTCTTTCGCGTTTGCTGTTCCAGTTCCTCCATAATTGGAACCTCTTTATATCGTTCCAGAATCGCTTTTCCCGCCCTGTTTAATGTCAGGAGCCGCCCTCCTCTGTCTGTGGTCATAATTCCAATATCAATATTTTTCAAAATATCCTCATTGAATTTCGTCATTTCAATGAGTTTTTCCGTACTTGTATTCATCTGGTCGATCATATGATTGAACGAACTTGCCAGAATACCAATTTCATCTCCTCGATTCAGGTCTACCTTTATCTTTAGGTTTCCAAGTTCCACCTTTCTGCATACCTCCGCAAAATACTTGATGGGCTTGGAAATATGATGCGCTATGAAAATGATCGACTGCATGGAAAGTACCAGAAAGATGATCGTCAGAAGCAGCGTATATTTCTGAATGGCAATAAGCTCCTCCAAAAAGATGGATTTGCTGATGCTCATTACGAGGGTCCAGTTCCATCTGTCATAGTGCCGCAGCAGATACCGATGATTTCCTGCATCAACAAACACCGCCTTTGATTTTAGGATTTTTTCCCGTAGAGTTTGCTCCAGGCGGGTTTCATCTCCGATCAGAAATTGATCTTCCTCCATCAGAATCAAATTGCTTCTTTTCATATTTAGAAAAATCATCTCAGCTTCCTCTTTGCCCTCAGCAAGAGAAACTTCCCCCTCCAGTACCCTGCCATCAATCATCTCAATATATGCTATCGCCTCACCCATCAGCTCTTCCTGGCTTTTCAACCGGTCATGGAATAGCAGTTGATAACCGTTCCAATAGGAAACGATCCCTAACATCGTGATGGGCAATATTGCCAGGATCATAAACGGGATCAGGATTTTATTTTCAATATCAAGATTTAATCTCATATTACCCTTCCTGTGGCCTGTATGTGCGAACGCTCACAACATAGAAGATAACCATCGAAAGCAGAATGCTCGGAAGCACAGGATGCACCTCTGTTTTCAAAACTCCGGCATGGGTTGCAAGGTAAAAGAAAAGTACCGCCAGGATTCCTCCTGCAGAAGAGAAAACAGCACCCTGCCTGGTAGCCTTTTTCCAGTATAGGCCGCCATATAGCGGACACAGGAAGGTCACCGCCACAATACTCCAGATATAGCTTCCATAGATGAGCAGCGTTTCTAAAGGCTGGATTGACAGCAGAAGGGATACCGTACCAGCGATAAATATAATTACCCGATTGATATTTAAAAATCGCTCGTTGGAAATTTCCCGTTTGAAAAGATTGATATAGATATCATAAGTAAAGCTGCTTGACAGCAGTAAAAGTTGCGAATTTGCCGTAGAGATAGCGGCAGCAATGATGCTGATGAACATGACTCCGCTGGTGTAGGCATACAGTTTCGTATTAATGATATATGCAAGAATCTCATCCACAGATCGAACCGAATCAATGGTAGGTGCCATGACTCTGGAACCCATGCCAATTACCATAAGTGCAAGATAGATAAGACTTAGGATATATACCGATACACAGATCATCATGATACCGGTTTTTTTATCCTTGGCAGATGTAATTCTGATGATATACTGGGGATTAGCAGCGGTTCCCAGGCCCCAAGCCATTCCCGTGGTAATAATCATAACCGGACTGAACAGACCTCCCGTCGTCGCATCCAGTGAAGCTCCTCCCGTTATTAGACCCACCTCATTGTGAATTGCTGTAATTCCACCAAGCTCAAAAAGTACATTTCCCGCTACCAGTAAAACGCCCATCAGAACCAAAATCAGATTCAGCGCATCGGTCTTCGCCACAGAGAAAAGCCCTCCGAACCCAGTATAGACGATAAAAAGATAAATTAAAAGAATTGCAATATTATAATTGATATCAAGCAGCTCTGAAACCACAATTCCAAAGCCCTTAATCTGTATGATAATATAAAGAATATAGCAGATCACCGTAACAGCACCTGTAAAAGCCTGATAGTTCCTACTCTCATATCGTATCCTCAGATAATCAGATACGGTCACAATATCATATTGTTTGATCTTGTACGCCACAAAGATGAGGCAAGAACCGCCGAGCAGCCAGCCGATTACAGAATATAGAATTGTGGAATAACCATATTGATAGACCGATCCCGTTACGCTTTGCATGGAAACCGCACTGAAAAGCGTTGCTGTAAATGTCGAAATGCTGACAAACAAGCCCAGGCTGTTTCCCGCTACGCAGAAATCCTTAATGGTATTCGTCTTTTTAAATCCGCTTTTCCCCCAAAACAGCAAAATTACAGTATAGAGGGTGAAATAGATCATATAAATTATGACTCTACTCATCCGTATTTTTCCTTTCCCTGCGCCACGCAATTATAGCGATGATGGTAGGAAGGAAAGTTGCGACGAAATAAAGCCCGCCGATAATCAGCCAAGTCTCCACAGGAAGTCCCAACACTCGCGTTTCCATGGTTTGATCCCTTCTTTCTACTTTCTAGTATTGCATACTTCCCCGATTTTGCCTACCCCTTTTTAGCGTCAGGCATGAAGTGAGCGATAATGAACGATCTCGGTTCAACCATCAGCTTACTTTCTGTGCGTTTGTGCACAATTCGATCGCAGTCCGTGCCCTACTTCTCCCAATACATTTGAAATTTCAACGTTGGCACTGTTCTTGCTCTTTTGTTTTTTGTAATTAGCCGAAGGCTAGTCTATTTAATAAGGAGGAAAGT
>JAQSXD010000075.1 GCA_029266295.1 Bacillota bacterium
CGGCTTATCATTGTTTTGTTTCAAAAGATTCACCTTCTTCCTGAAAATAGATTGGTATTATGATGTACCTGAGCCGCTTTCAAGCAGAGAGCAGGTACCCTTGGGGGCAATCGAGTTAGTCCAAGCTAACTTCAACGCTTAAAAAAATGCGTCTTACGCATGTTATACCAAACATTATACCTGCAGGAAGAAATCTTTTCCGCTCCATTTGGGCGAAAATGAACCAATCAGACAATTATTAATTCTAATTTTTATTTTTTTATTAAAGAATAAGCAATCAGAATAAAAGGCAGAATGTCTTCTGGCATAATTTCTACGTAATAAAAGAGAGCCTTTTCAGCAAACTCCGCTGAACTACCCCCTATCAGTGAGCCCAAAAATCTAACTTATGGGGCACAACACCAAGGACCTGCTACAGACTCTCTTTTCTATTTTTAGAATGTGTTATTTCTTTTTTAAGCTGCCTTATCCCGTTCTTCTTTAGATGATTTACCGCCCATAAAGAAAATTGCTACGGCGATACCTGCAATAGGCAAAATGCAGTGCCAGTGACTTAGTAAAAATTGCATACTCTAATCCTCCCTTTCTTTCTAGTCTTTCTAATTGATTGATCTGATGAACCTCTTCAAATTAATTTGAATCAGGCCATTAAAATGAGTCATTCCACCTCATCACTTTAATGGCAGCTGGCTCCCCCAGCCCCTGAAGCTTCCCCGTTATTAAAAAGTTCAGGTGGCCAGATCAGCGTTTCAAAGTCTCCAACCTCCGCTTTGATCGACTCGGTATCTATGGCCGAAAGATCATCAACTACCTTGATATACCCATAGCGGATATGATCACTGCTGGAGAAATCAAAGCTTTCCAGTGGAACGAAGTTCAATGTATTTTTTCCCGGTGTCAGCGTCAGCTTTGTGGAATATGTCGGAATCAGCAGGTCGGCATTGATGCCGGGAGCTGAGCCGTTGTCGATCACCCACTGGACGCTGGTTCCTGCCTGCACCACAATGATTGCAGGAGAAAAACCTTGATCACCCAATTTAACAGAGACGGTCTGATACCCGCCCTTCATCTCGGCCACAGCCAAATCGTCAGCCGGAATCTCTGCATTTGCCAGAACGGGTTCCAGCGTCTTTCCATAGTCAAAGAATCCTTGATCGGAAGGTTCTGCTCCATTGGCATCGTCAACTGCTCCAGCGCTGCCATTTGGTAATGCAGCTCCGTTTTCTACCACGGTGATGGTGCTGCGGATCATACCCATCCAACAGCTATAAGAAAATGTTCCGGTTTTGTCCGGCGTAAATTCTATGATGTTTTCACCCGGCTGAAACTGATATTCAATGTCATATTCGGGGATAAGCATTCTGTTATTGCATCCGTTAATGCTTCCTTCCGATGCCTCAACGGTCCATCTGACAGGGATTCCCGATTGTACCGTAATGGCAGGATAACCGCCAGATGCAAGGGTTGAGGAGACTTGCTGGACACCATTTTCTATTACAACCTGGGGTCCTCCCTGGGAACTGCCAGAAGACCCTGCGAAGGAAAAACCCGACAGACTCATACCACTTGAAAACATCGACAAACCGAGTACAACAACCAAAACAGCTCCTGCAGTCATGACTTTGCGGGTGAATTTTTTGCTCAGTACGGAGCTTAGAGCGCCGAGACCAAACATCAGCGGCACGGTTCCCAGACTGAACAAAAGCATGGATAAAGCGCCTTGCGTCATGCTACCCGTAGAAAGTGCATACAGCTGCATGGCTTGCAGCGGCCCGCAGGGCATGAGTCCATTGAGTAGTCCCACATAAAGCGGGCTCTTGCTGCGGCCCTTTTCATCATTGATTTTTCTGGCAAAAACCCGAGGCATATGAGGAGTCAACTTTCGAAGAGACGGAAACAACCCCAGCATATTGATTCCCATGATGACCATAAACACACCGGCTGCGAGCTGAATAGCGCCTTTAAACACGCCGGAAAAACTGATCACCCCACCCAGCGCACCGACAAGGCCACCGATTACCGTGTACGAAATGACCCGTCCCAGATTATATAAGAAACTCGGGCCCAGAGAGGTCAATGGCCCTGAGGCTGGACGTTCGACTTGTGGAATACACTGTGAGAGATTGATCCCTCCGCACATTGCAACGCAATGGACAGACGTCAGCAAGCCGATGAGAAAGAGCATCCCGTAACCCATGCCTTCCTCTGCCAATGGGAAGGCATTAAAAAAATTCGTCACACCGAATTGCTGTAGGAGCATAAACAAAGACAAAATCAATATGACCAAACCGACTCCTCTGATTTTGTAGTCTGCTGCCGTTTGATTGTCTGCAAGTACTTCATAACCCAGGCGTTCAATAACTGCAGTAATCTCTTTCAACGTAACCAGATCGCGATGATAGACCACATCCGCGATCCCCTTAGCATAGTCCACGGTGGCACTTTCAATTCCGGCAGTGCTATTTAGCTTTCTTTCAATCTTATTTTGGCAGCTAATACATGTCATGCCGCCGATACGAATCTTCTTTCGCTTCATCTCATTCTCCATTTGAAACGCAACACCTCTTTTCATTTCTTGAATTGAGTATATAGAAAAGTTTTGTAGAAATTATGTAGATCGGTGAAAAATATAAAAGACCGGAGGGGCAATCGCTCAGTAAAAGCTGTTTTCCGTATATCTGATTATTATATGGTATACTAAGCAATAGAAGATTCACGAAGGAGAAGTCATATGCCAAATCTAGCAAAATTAAAAAAGGTTCATAATAATAAGATGCTAAGAATAATTCGAAAAGTTTGGGCAGCAGCCGGTATTCTATTTTTCATCTACCTTCTTTTTTCGTTCCAGGCGCAAGGGGTAGATCGCGTTCTTTTGGCAAGTGACGAACACATAATAGTAACCACACTCACAGACAGAATTGAATTCTCACCACAAAGAAATCTAAAATCATCTGCGCTCATATTTTATCCCGGAGGAATGGTTGAGCCAAAAGCATATGTGCCTATGGCGAGAATGCTCGCAGAAAAAGGATATAAAGTCGTTATACTAAAGCTCCCCTTTCGAAATGCTGCGACCAAGGCGCAAGAGAAAGAACTTTTTTCTAAAACGATACAAATTATTAATGATGACAGCAATAGACTTACGTGGATTTTATCCGGACACTCAAGAGGTGGTGCTCTGGCAGCGAAATTTGTACGAGATCATGAAGGGATCTTTGAAGAACTCGTACTAATTGCTACAACCCACCCCAAAAACTACTCATTATCAGACAGGAAGATCCATGTAACAAAGATATATGCCAGTAATGACGGAATTGCAGATGAAGCCCAGATACTAGAAAACCGAAGCAAGCTGCCAAATGACACTACTTTCATAAGGATTGAAGGAGGAAACCATTCACAATTTGGATACTATGGTTTCCAAGTCGGGGATCATAAAGCAAGTATTCGTAGAGAGGACCAAGTCCAAGAACTAGTCAAGTCGATATCGGAAGTTCTTGATCTGTACAAATGAAGATCGATAAAGTGGCCACATTCGGACTGAATGTGGCTAATATTTTTGCTGCAAATCAAAGCAGCTTCGTCTATTTCATTCCGTATTTCTCTAGTCTGTCATAGAAGGAGGATCTGCTCAGATGGAGCAGCCGGGCTGCAGCGCTCCTGTTTCCGTTTGTTTTATCCAGAGCCTCTTGCAGCATTTCCCGTTCAAAGCAGATGAGACTGGTTCGGTAAGATAGAGGCGGATCTTCTGATTCTGAACTCGCTACGATTTGAGAAGGAAGATTCTCCATGCCGATCTCTCCCTCCCAGACATAATTGGCGGCCCTTTCGATGGCATTTTCCAGTTCTCTGATATTCCCTGGCCAGGTATATTCCCGGAGTGCTTCCATCGCTGCAAGGCTGATTCCCGTTACCCTCGCTCCTAAAATCCCATTATATTTTTCCACAAAAGCATCGGCCAGGGCTGCAATATCCTCCTGGCGCTCCCTTAGCGGAGGAAGATGAAATGCGATGACATTCAGCCTGTAATACAAATCCTCCCGAAAGGTCTTCTCAGAAATGGCTTATCGAAGATCCCGATTGGTAGCGGCAATGATCCGCACGTCCACAGACTGTTTTCCTGCACCTCCGACTCTAGTGAACTCTTTCTCCTGAAGTACCTGAAGCAGCTTTGCCTGAATTGACATTGGCATATCGCCGATTTCATCCAAGAAAACCGTTCCTTTATGTGCACGTTCAAAATATCCGGGTTTTCCGTTCTTCAACGCTCCGGTAAAGGAACCCGGCGCATACCCGAAAAGCTCTGATTCAAATAAGGTTTCCGGTATGGATACACAGCTTACTTTGATAAATGGCTGTTTAGCCCTAGGGCTGGCTTCATGAATTCCCCGGGCAAACATGTCCTTTCCGACTCCGCTCTCTCCCGTAAGCAAAACCGTCGAGCTGCTTCGGGCGATCAACTGGGCTTCGTTTTTTATCTTAGTAAATGCTGGGTTATGGGTAACCATTTGCTGAAATCTGCCGCCTTCACCTCTTTTTTCAAGCTGATCCCTGTAATACTGCACCTGTTGATTCAGATAGAGCCATTTCCTCGCAATCTCCTCTGTCACTGCATTATCATTAAGATATACTGTGCTGACAATGCTCTGGCGTCCATCCCTAAGAAAGGGGATATGAGAAACGATACAATGCTTCCCTTGTACATTACATACGTCAACCCCCGCTCCTGTGCTGCTTTTTCCCAACCGATCCTTCCTTTCCGTCTCCACGCACTTGATGCTTGGGACAGAACCGGAAGAATGATTTTTATCAAACCAAAGGAGTTCGCGAATCGGCTTTCCGATAATATCTTCTGCCTTGCAGGTAAGTAGACTGCAAGCCCTTTCATTCACATATCTGACAATACCCTCCGGATCAGAAACAAAGACACCATCGGAAGAGGCGCTGAGGACTCCATCAACAGTGTGCTGAAGTTCTTTCACAAGCTCCAGTTCCCGCGCAATCTTCTCCATGTCCGATACATCCAAAAATGCAAAACTGAAGCCAATTTTTTCTCCGTTTTCGAGGATGGGCACCTGACTGACGATCACCGGAATCCCGTTTAGGATCATCTTTTGACCGATCCTTCGCTCCTCTGAGATTTCGATCTCAGTAAGGAGGCTCTGCAGTGCCTTTCCCTTGACAAGTTCTGCATCTAAGCCGAACAGCTTGGCAGCAGCAGGATTAATCCGCAACAAAATTCCCGTTTGATTCGTTATGATGATTCCTTCATAATTTACACGAAAAAGCGACTCCATCAATGCAGAGGATGCCATAATCACGCTCAGGCTCCCCCGCAGGTACTCCCCAGTCCCAATCATGCCTGCAACCCTGCCGGATCGGTCAAGCACCACCACGTTGTCCACCTTGCTTTTTGTCACCCGTACCACCAGTGAGTACTCGTCGTAAGTCCTGTCCACTGTGATGAAAATCGGATGCTCTACCATATATGTACCGCACGGAGTCTCCAAATCCGCTCCCTCCAGAAGCGCTTTGTAAAGTCGTTTTTTTGGAAACACGCCAACCAGCTTTTCCGCTTCATTTACCACAGGCAGGGTATTTACTTTGAACTGCTGATAGTATTCGATGACCTTGCGCAGAGAATCTTCCGGATGAAGCACCTTAAAATTCCGGTTCATCATCTGTTCCACCGTAAAACCCTCTGTAAAATTTTTATATTCAACGGCATCCATTCGTATCGACCCTTTCTATTCCCTGTGAGGGTGTCAGACGCGCCCCCTTCACAGCTGATTAAGTTCACAGCTTTCTCGAAAAACTTGCCAGAAAATCTTCTACTGGATCATTGTAAAATATAAATAGATAGAACATTGTAGAATTTTAGCGATGAGGCAATGTATATTTTCTTCGAACAATCGTTCCCCCCTCTTCCCAAAGGATTTGTCACCGGCTTTCCACAAATACACAGCCCCCCATTTTAAGATAGGAGGGCTGCACTTTATTCGGTGTATGATTTATCCTAACCCTTGATGAGCCTTGGAGTCAGCATCTGGTGGACGGCGCATATAGATCTGGGATTTTGATAATAAGCTCCCACAAAGGCTCTGCAGTAATTCCGCAGTTCTGGCATCGCAACAATCTCATCTACAAATCCTTTTTTTGCACAATAGACGGGTCTGGATTTTTTATTGTACTGGCTGATAATTTTGTTCATTTTTCCAATGGTGCCATCTAAAGGCTTTCCATCCTCCCGATCCTTCAGAAGCCTTCTTGCATAGGATGCAGCGGCAGCGGTTTCACCATGCATGACATAGATTTCTGTGGCCGCCGTTCCCAGCGTAAAGACATTGTTATTATTTGCCTGAGGTCCGCCGAGAACGTAATGGGCAGCGGCGGTTCCTTTTCTGAGAACAATGGTCATCATAGGGGTTTCCGACTGCTCAATGGAATAGATCAGAGACATCCCCAAGCCCAGCATCTCAGCCTGTTCTGCAGTGTCACCAACATCAATTCCCGTCGTATCCTGTACCCAGATCATGGGGATTCGATCTCGTCCGCAAAGAGTAACAAATTCATTCATCTTGATCAGACCTTCCCGGTACAGCTTGCCTCCGATCCCGTCATATTCTCCATAATCAGGATAGCCGGTACCCAAGCCTCCTTGATTATTGGCAACAAAGCCGCACAGATAGCCATCGATTTTCGCAAGGCCGCAATAGATTTCCGGGCCGTAGTCTGGCCGAAACTCAAGGTGTTCACTTCCGTCAAAGAGACGAGCAAGAACATCCGGCATGGAATAGATACGCTTCTGATTCAAGGGGATGAGACTATAAAGATCCGAAACAGGATACTTTGGCTCTGTGGGTTCCCCTACCCGGAAAAATTCCGCATCATAGGAAGGAAGCGTGCCCAAATAACGTTTGATCTCATCCAGAACCTCCTCTTCCGTATCACAGACCTCTCTGATGAAGCCGGTGCCGCTGTGATGAATCTCCACGCGTCCGGGAGGCGTTGCCTTAAATTTCTTTGTCGCATCGATGAGCGCTTCGGCAACCTCTTCATCAATATAACCTTTTGGCGCCATACCGCTGACGAGTCCCGCGCCTCCCACTGCCATATTACATTTCTTATGACCGATGAGAACGGTAGGTCTGAGGGCATGATAGCCGCCTCCCGCAGGATTGGTTCCGTAAATGCCTACGATGATGGGAATCCCCAGCTTCTGGAGCTCGGCATGGCGGAAAAACGGAGTCCCGCTTCCTCTGCGATTGGCATAAAGCCGTTCCTGCTCCATAAGCTTTGCACCGCTGCAATTCAGCACCCATACCAAAGGCAGATGCAGCAGCTTTGCCATATCCGTTACACGGAGCACATTATCGGCCTGACCGGAAAGCCATGCACCAGCCATGACTTTATTATTGGAGGCGATAATCACCGCCCATTTGCCCCCAATCCTACCGATTCCGTCGATCACGCCCGTATTTCCTTCCTCGTTTTCCAGAGGATCATAAATGGTATGCAGGGGACACCAAGTGCCGGGATCAACTAGATATTTAAGCCGCTGCCATGCGGTCCATTCTCCCTTTTCATTCATTGCCTCCGTTGCTTTCCCATTTTGTTTTACCCGTTCCACCTCCTGCGCAATGAGTGCTTCCTGCTCTTTTAATTCCTCCACATTCTTTTTTAGGGTGCGCGCCAATTCGCTGCCAATCCCTGCCATATTCTTAAAATAGGGATGCAGTGAAAAATCTTTTTCAATCATCTTTCCTTCTCCTTTCAGGCATACGAATTACCCATTTCTACCTGTTGGGCTGATACCCCAGCTCGATGCCCGCTACGATTCCCATGTGAATATTTGATGTCCCTTCCAGGGTTTCAAACTGTTTTGCATCCCGCAGCCACCGTCCGCAGGGATATTCTGTGGAATATCCGTAAGAACCGTAGAGTTTCATTGCAGTGTTGGCACCATGGACTGCAGCGTTGCAGGCAAAGAGTTTTGCCATCGAGGTTTCCTGCTGGCTCGGAAGCTTGTTTTCCTTTAGCCATGCTGCACGAAACACCAAGAATTTTGCTGCCTCATCCTCCAGCTTCATCTCCGCAATCTGCTGCTGGATCATCTGAAACTTCCCGATCTGCTGCCCGAATTGCGTCCGTTCATTGGCATACTGAACCGCACCTTCCAGACAGGCTGCTGAAAGTGCTGCAGCGCCGGTGGCACAGCCCATTCGGGTGTTGTTCAGCATCCACATGCAGATTTGAAATCCCTTATTCACAGGCCCCAGCAAATTTTCCTTGGGTACCACTGCATTTTCGAATACAATCTCCGAAGTAGGCGCAGTCCACATTCCTACTTTCTTTGTGATTGGAATTCTCGTGATACCCGGCGTATGATTGTAATCGATGATAAAGCAGGACAGCCCCTTGGGGCCCCCGCCCTCTGTTGTGACGGCATAAACCAGACCGATGTCGCTTGCATGACCTCCTGAAATCCACATTTTTGAGCCGTTCAACAGCCAATGGTCTCCTTTGTCTGCTGCAAAGGTTTTCATGCTTCCCACATCTGATCCAGAGTTAGCCTCAGTCATTGCAAAGCTACCCACCGCTTTACCGCTCACCAGATCAGGAATATACGTTTCTTTCTGCTCCGGTGTTCCCCACTCGTTGATGGTCATGGCAGGCCCCCAGCAATTGCCGCTGATGCTCAGTCTCCAGCTCGTATGTACCTTAGCAATTTCATAAAGTGCTGTGACACCTTCCATCCAACCCATTCCGTTTCCACCGTACTCCTCAGGAATATTCCAGCCAAGAAGTCCCAGTTCTCCCATCTTGGTCAGAATTTCTCTTCGGTAGTAATGGTTCTCCTCATCCTCTTCCACATAAGGAGCGATTTCCTTCTCCGCGAAGCTTCTGGCCATGTCCTGCACCATTTTCTGTTCTTCCGTCAATCCAAAATCCATCGATTTATCCCCCTTATTCTATAATTGCCAGGACATCGTCCTCTTCTACTTTGTCTCCTACCTTGACCAGAACTTCTTTTACGATGCCCGGATCTCCGTAAACGGCGTTTTCCATCTTCATGGCTTCGATGATGAACAGTTCATCATCCTCTGTAATCATCTGGCCTGCTGTTACATGAATCTCCTGAACTCTCCCCGCCATTGGACTTATTAATTCTCCCATTTTCAATCCCTCCTATTATTTGAAAATTTGCACTGGCATGTTCGTTTGCCGTACCCAAATTAAGCAGTACTGGCTCGTTATTTTGCCATGCCCTAAAGCAGCGGCACAATCGTGATATAGATTCCTGTTAGAATTGCAGTTGTAATCACACCGCAGATATTCGCGCCCATGGCATACTGCAATATCACGCAGCGTTTATTGACGCGGGCGGCTTCTTTCTGTGCCACTTTAGCCGTAGTCGGGACGCAGGAAACCCCTGCAATTCCTACGGCTGGATTAAACTTTTTATGATTGATCAGATAAACAAGATAGCCCCCTGCAATCCCTCCGATTCCTGAAAGAAGCAGCGCAATCATTCCCAGCACCAGCAGGATCAAAATCTTTGGATTTAGTATGGTGCTTGCCTCACACAATACGCCCAGCATCAGACCCAGGAAAAAGGTCGCTGCATATAAAAATATATCCTCAAGCAGCTGTATGTATTTTGTGACCCCTGACTCCTTGATAGCATTTCCCAGAAAAAAGCTTAAGAATAGCGGCGCTGCCACCGGGAAAAGCAGACAGAGCACCGTAGATGCAATGAGATCAAATGCAATTTTCTCACCTGAAGTGACATCATTCCGCTTGGTTGGCTTCAGAGCAATTCCTCTCAATTCCTTTGGTACCATCAGCCTGATGAGGAACGGATAGCCCCCATAGGTTAGGCTGAGATATAGATAAGCAACGATGGTGATCGGCACAAATAGATCCTTTGCCAGAATCAATGAGGTAAACAGCACCATAGGACCGTCTGCTCCTCCGATGACAGAAACAGCTGCCGCCTCCCCCCAGCTGAGCCCCATGGCGTGAGCAATGGGAAAAGTGACAATGGTCCCCAGCTCAGCACACAAAGCGATCAGCATGCTAGTAAAAGGGTAACGCAATACATTTCCCACATCAGAGATTACACCGATCCCCATAAAGACAATACAGGCAATCAATCCATTACTGAAGGTAAACGTGTAGATGGGCTGAAGAAAGTCGATCTGCAGTATTTGCATCAATCCATTGGTTTCCGTAACCATGGGATCGATAAAGATAGTTCCTGTCTGTGAAGTGGACAAAAACAGCACTCCGGCATTCACCGCCGACATCCCAAAACCCATCGGGATCATGATCAGAGGTTCCAAAACCTCCTTTCTCCCAAGGTACACCAGCAGGATTCCCAGAAGGATCAGAACAATTCTGGCAATTGCTATTTTAGGATCCTGATAGAAGAGCGTACCCACGCCCTGAAACAACATAGCCGGATTCATTCCGCAGCCTCCTTTCTCTCTGATTCCGCTCCTTTTTTGGGAGTGAAGCGGCGTATCACCAGCTGGATTCCCTTGATCAGCGCTGCGATCAGTATGGAAATAATAAATCCCATATAGTAGACCTCAAGCGCAACCAATATGGCTTCCTTCATTCCTTTTCTCCCTTTCCTTTGGCCCTCTTTTGTTCGGCCAAACCCCTATTTTAATTCTCTTCTGATGTTCCATATAAAGCAGAACGCCCCCGCAACAGCCAGGGCTGCCGCTGCAATCAACCCTAATAAGGTGAATTCCGTCATGATCCTTTCATCCTTTCTACAGCTTTCGGAATTCTTCCGTAAGCAAAGGCACGATTTCAAATAGGTCTCCCACAATCCCGTAATCGGCGAGATTGAAGATATTCGCATCAGGATCTTTATTGATTGCCACGATGACCTTGGAAGATCCCATCCCGGCAAGGTGCTGAATTGCGCCGGAAATCCCGCAGGCGATATACAAGGTTGGGGATACGGTTTTCCCCGTCTGCCCCACTTGAAATTTCTGTTCGATCCATCCAGCATCCACGGCTGCTCTGGAAGCACCCACAGCTGCGCCAATGACATCGGCACACGCTTCGAGAAGCTGATAATTTTCAGGGCCTTTCATCCCTCTGCCGCCGGATATAATGATGTCCGCTTCAATGAGCTCGGGACGCTGTGAAACATTCATGGCGATATCCTTGACGATGGCTCTCAGATCTCCCCCGTCAATTTCTGTGCTTTCTCGTATCACCTCAGCACTTCGATTCTCATCCTTGGC
>JAQSXD010000076.1 GCA_029266295.1 Bacillota bacterium
CTTAATTGCCTTTACCCCTATCGTAGCGTTGCTGCTTGGGATTGGAGGCGTTGCCGTTCCATGGAATACACTGATCCTGTCCGTGGTCCTCTTCGTGGTAATCCCCCTTGCTGCAGGCATTGCAA
Source organism: Bacillota bacterium (assembly GCA_029266295.1). Classification (GTDB taxonomy): domain Bacteria; phylum Bacillota; class Clostridia; order Peptostreptococcales; family Anaerovoracaceae; genus Anoxybacterium. The sequence continues at coordinate 126 of JAQSXD010000076.1, forward strand.
CCCGGGTATCACTAATTAACAAGAAAGGGGAAGAGTATTTTAATCATACCTTCCTGCCCAAATTCAACAATATCACGATTGCAGGACTTCTTTTGACACTGGTTATTATTTTTTCATTCCAGGGAGATGTCATTATAGAGAATCCGCTGCATATTCTGCTGATTGCGATACCGCTTATCCTTCAGACGTTCTTGATCTTTTTTATCGCGTATTTTGCAGCCAAGGCCTTGAAGCTGCCGCACAACATAGCTGCTCCCGCGGGGATGATAGGCGCTTCCAACTTCTTTGAGCTTTCTGTTGCCGTAGCCATAGCCTTGTTTGGAACAACCTCGCCCGTTGCATTGGCAACGATTGTCGGAGTGCTGGTTGAGGTCCCTGTTATGCTGATCCTCGTCAAGATTGCTAACAACACGGTATCATGGTTTCCCAGCAGGCCTGTCGAAAAGGGATAACAAGGATGTAACAATCGAAAAAGGATAGCAAGAACGTACCAAACGGAAACGAATAATAGGAGGATGAAATAGAATGAATAGAGACAAACCAAAGGTGGCATTTATCTGTGTCCACAATTCCTGCAGGAGCCAGATCGCTGAGGCCCTTGGCAAGCATTTTGCCGGCGATGTCTTTGAAAGCTTCTCTGCGGGAACGGAAACAAAACCGCAGATCAACCAGGATGCGGTAAGACTGATAAAAGATATTTACGGAATCGACATGGAGAAAACCCAATACTCAAAGCTGCTCACTGATATTCCGGAGGTGGATGTTGTGGTTAAAATGGGCTGCAACGTCGTATGCCCCTACCTTCCGGCTGCTTACACAGAGGACTGGGGACTGGATGACCCAACAGGAAAAAGTGACGAGGAGTTTAAAGAGATAATCGATACAATTGAGATGAAAGTTAAAGAATTGAAGCGAAGGATTCAAGACAACAAAAGATAGTCTCACTCAGTCAATGATATACAATTTTTTTCCGTAGGATTGGCACTGCAGGTTATGGACATAGCGCATGGGTGTATCACCGGAAAATTTCCTGAAGTCTTTGATGAAGTGAGACTGATCATAGTAGCCGGAATCCAGAGCGGTATCAACACCGTTTCCATGACCCATGGTATTCGTCAGGCTGCCCACCGCTTTCTGAAAACGGATAAACCGGATTAGATGGTTTGGATTCAAGCCGAAGTCTTCATGAATTTTTTTGTTCAGGTATCGCTCTGAATAACCGGATAGAGCACTTAATTCCGAGATCTTCATATCACCGCTTGCCTTTATGATTTCAGTCTGAAGGAAATATTTCAGACTATGGGTATCCTCCAGCGGATCGCTGTAATGCTGGAGGTAATAATTTATAAACGCCCCGATTCGCGCTTCAAAGGTGTCTGCATGATAAAGCTGCTCCAGAAGCTGATCCTTCTCAACGCAGGAAGGTATCAGATCTTCAAAATTCATCTCACTGTTTACGATTTCATGCAAAGCGACGGCACCCTTTGCCGGATTGACTCCGGGCATGAAACGTACGCCGAAATATTCGCAGTTCAGATCATTGTCAACCTCACCTTTCGAAAGGCGGGAGCCTGCAATTCTTGATTCCAGTCTGCCGTCCTTTTTGCAGAACAGAATGTCGATGCATGCATCGGGAATTACGCCCATTTTTGTCGCTTCGGAAGTAAACTGATAAAAATGCGAAATGCCGTACTGCATGTATAATTTTTTTGTGTATTTTGATGTAGAAAGCACAAACTCGGGCTGCTTCGGAATGATCCCGGATAAATTGAACATTCTATTTGCGTTCAACTTTGTCATCTCCTTTTTTCGCATCGTCTGACAGGGTACTGCCATGTTGACCCTTGACAACCGATGAATCGCATCAGCTCTGAAAAAAAACTACAATAAGAAAATACAATTGGAAAATACAAAAAAAGCACAGAACGCTTACACGTCTCTGTGCTTTTGCTACATTGTAGCACCATGTTTCTACTGCGTCAATAGATGCAAACTTGTTAATTTTTGGGTGATGCTTTGGGTACCGTTGATTCATTCCGTGCGACAATCTGCGCATACTTCATGAAATCAGCGATTCCCTTCACTTCATTAAATCAGTGATTCCTTTAGTTCCGATTTTTACAATTCTGTGGCTGCTCAGGCGGTTAAAATAACAAATAAGACAAAGAGGTCATGTGATATTACCAATCGCAGGCCTCTTCTTTTTGTAGCATTTTGAAAGAGGAAAGAGGAAAGGGAAAAGAAGCGAAGTCGTGCCGCTGTTTACCATGGTAGAAACACCCAAATTAAATCGTGCGAGTCAGCTGGTGGAGCTTGAACTGGAGGCTTTTGCCGGATGTGAGGTTTGAGAAAACCTGAAAGGAGGAATGGAAAATGAAGCAACCCAATATTGATTTTATTTACCTGAATGAAGAGGATATGATGAAAGCCGGTGTCGGTGACATGGCAGGCTGTGTTGATGCAATAGAGGAAATGTTTATGCTCCTGAAAGCGGGAGATTATCGCATGGGAGGGCCTAATGGAAATTCCCACGGCGTCATGATGACGTTTCCGCTGGAATCACCGTTTCCCAATATGCCCACCGACGGGCCGGACAGACGATTTATGGCAATGCCGGCTTACCTTGGTGGAAAATTTGATATGGCCGGAATGAAGTGGTACGGCTCCAACGTGGACAATAAGCAGAAGGGACTGCCCAGATCCATTTTGATGCTCACCTTAAACGACAAGGATACCGGAGCACCGCTGGCTTACATGTCGGCAAATATCCTCAGTGCATTCCGAACCGGAGCAGTACCGGGAGTTGGTGTAAAGTACCTTGCCAGAGAGGACGCCAAGGTTGTGGGAATCATCGGACCCGGTGTTATGAGCAAAACCGCCTTTGATGCAACCATGGCGGTAAGAAGCCAGATTGAGACAGTGAAAATCAAAGGAAGAAGTAAACCCTCCATCGACAGCTTTATTACATATATCAGGGAGAAGTATCCTCAAGTTGAAGACATCCGCATTGCGGAAACAGATGAAGAAGCGGTCAGAGATGCGGACGTTGTCCATATAGCAGCTTCGGTTCCTACAGGAGATGCCTCCCTGTATCCCTACATCAAGGAGGAATGGATCAAACCTGGTGCCATTCTCTGCTGCCCGGCAGCGGCTCGGTTTGATGACGACTTTATTTTGAACAGGGCGAGAAACGTTGCGGATAATGTACAGCTTTATGAAGCGTGGGAGGAAGAGATGGGATTCCCGGCGTATAATTCCATTCCAATACCGGCGGTACGCTGCATGGATCTGATGGCCGAGGGCAGGATGCAGAAGGATCAGCTCGATGATCTCGGGGATATTCTGACCGGAAAAGTTCCAGCCCATAGAAAGAAGGATGAAATCATCATTTACTCCGTGGGAGGAATGCCCATTGAGGACATTGCCTGGGGCACCATCGTATACCGCAACGCAGTGGAAAAAGGAATCGGCACAAAGCTGAATTTATGGAGCGTTCCCTATCTGGCATAAAGAATTTGAAAATCAGCACGGCATTTGAAAGAAGCGTATAAGAGGGGAGTAGTTGTTATGAGAATCAGTGAACACCCGATTTTGGGAATCCCTGAGCAAAAAGAGGAAGTGGAATTTACTTATGACGGAAACGTCATGAAAGGACTTGAGGGAGAGCCCGTTGCTGCGGCATTAAAAGCCGCAGGTGTGACCATACACCGTTACACCTCCAGGCATCATTCGCCCCGTGGCATCTTTTGCGCCATCGGAAGATGCACCGACTGCGTCATGGTGGTGGATGGCATGCCCAATGTCCGAACCTGCGTTACCCCGCTGGCCGCTGGCATGGATGTCAGGACTCAGTATGGCGTAAGCGTGAAGGCTGAAATAGTCTATGAGATAGAAGAGAAGGGAAGGTGACGGGTATGATACGATATGATCTCATTGTGATCGGAGCCGGTCCGGCCGGCTTATCGGCAGCCATTGAAGCTGCGAGAAGCGGATTGCAGGTAATCGTCTTTGATGAAAATGCAAAACCCGGCGGCCAGCTCTTCAAACAAATTCATAAATTTTTCGGCTCAAAAGAGCATAAAGCAAAGATCCGGGGCTTTCAAATCGGAAGCGAGCTTCTGGAGGAGGCAGCCCAGGCAGGCGTTGAGGTGGTGCTGAACGCCTCAGTCATCGGCCTTTATCTGGATAAGGAAATTACGGTGAGGATTGAGAACCGGCTGCTTCACTACAAAGGCGATACGGTAATCGTAGCCACCGGAGCATCGGAAACCATGGTGACCTTTGACGGGTGGACTCTTCCGGGTGTCATTGGCGCAGGCGCTGCTCAGACCATGATGAATCTGCATTCCGTCCAGCCGGGTAAAAGAATCCTGATGCTGGGAAGCGGAAACGTAGGTCTTGTGGTAAGCTTTCAGCTGCTCCAGGCAGGCTGCGAGGTTGCCGCCATTGTGGATGCCGCTCCGAGAATCGGAGGCTATGGCGTCCATGCAGCAAAAGTAGCGCGCTGCGGCGTTCCTTTCTTTCTCTCTCATACCATTTTGCGGGCGGAGGGAGACGATTGGGTGACGGGCGTTACCATTGGACAAGTGGATGGAAACTGGAATACGATTGAGGGAACAGAAAAGCATTTTGATGTAGATGCCATCTGCCTGGCGGTAGGACTTTCTCCCATGTCCCAGCTCCTTCAGATGGCGGGATGCGAGATGGAGGAGCATCCGAAATTTGGCGGAATTGTTCCGATCTGTGATCCATACGGGGAAACTTCAATTCCGGGACTGTTTGCAGCCGGAGATGTATCGGGAATTGAGGAAGCCAGCTCCGCTATGATCGAGGGCAGAATTGCAGGGGCCGCTGCGGCGCTCCGCCTTGGATACTTCTCTGAAAACGAGTTTGCATTACGGGTAGCGGAGCTTGAACGGGCACTGTCCAGTCTCCGTCAGGGCATGTTTGCACCGGAAAACAAAGGAAAGAAATTGTCTGTAACAGAGGAAGGCTGCCCGGTTTCTGAACATCTGCTGGGAACAGGGTTCCTGACAGAGGATGAAATCTTCCGCTATCCCGGCGTTAAGAAGATCAAAGGGATTCATCCGGTCATTGAATGTTCTCAGAACATTCCCTGCAATCCATGTCAGGATGCCTGCTCCAGAAAGTGTATTAAAGTCGGCGAACGAATTACCTCGCTGCCTGTGGTTGATGAAGAGGCTGTCTGCTCCGGCTGCGGTATGTGTGTAGCTGCCTGCTCGGGTCAATGCATCTTTCTAGTAGATGAAGAATTCGAGGAGGATTATGCAGCGGTGGTGATCCCTTATGAATTTCTGCCTCTGCCCAGAGCAGGCGAGAAAGGAATCGCACTGGACCGCAGCGGAAAGGAACTCTGTCACGCTGAAGTAGTTGCGGTAAAGAGTCTTACGGCTTTTGATAAAACCAGCCTGCTCACAATAAAGGTATCAAAAGAAATGAGCATGCGAGCAAGATTTTACAAAAAAGGGGTGAGGGTCGGATGAAGAAAAATGATCGTTCCAGAGAGATCGGCAGCTTTCAGCCATTGCCGGATGACGACCGCCTGATTTGCCGGTGCGAGGAGATTTCAAAAGGAGAGATTCGAAGAGCCGTCCATGACGGAATGTTCACCCTGACAGAAATACGGCGGTATCTGAGAACCGGAATGGGGTTATGCCAAGGCCAGACCTGCGCAAAGCTTATCCGGGATATCGTAGCAAAAGAGCTGGGCATCAGCGCGGGAGAACTTGAACATACCGCCGCAAGAGCACCGATGCGTCCAATCGAGATGAGAGCCTTTGCAAATGAAGGGAAAGGAGGTGAGTTAGATGAAAAACAGTTTGGAGGTAAGTAAAATGAAAAACAATTCGGATGTGATCATCATCGGTAGCGGAGTTATCGGAAATTCTGCGGCATACTATTTGGCGAAAAGGAACTATTCTGTTACCGTTCTTGAGAAAAGCGTTCATATTGCAAACGGGGGATCTGTCAGAAATGGCGGTGGTGTCCGGCAGTCAGGAAGAGATAAACGGGAGATGCCATTTATCTTGCATGCTGTCAGAACGATGTGGCCCACTCTTTCGGAAGAGCTGGAAATGGATGTGGAGTACTATCAGGAAGGCAATTTGAGGCTGGGAAAAACGGAAACCCATGAGCGGATTCTCACAGATTTGACAGACACTGCAAGCGCCTGCGGATTGGATGTGAAGATGATTACCGGTGAAGAGGCAAGAACCATCTGCCCGTTTCTTTCAGAAGAAGTGACCTCCGCTAGCTGGTGTCCCACCGACGGACACGCAAACCCAATGCTCACCACGCTGGCCTATTACCGGAAGGCAAGACGGTTGGGTGCCAGATTTATAACGGGTGACGGCGCAGCGGAAATACGGAAGGTCAAAGGAAGAGCCTGCCAGGTCATCACCGAGAGCGGAGAGATCTACGAGGCAGATAAAATCATCCTTGCAGCAGGCTATGAAAGCAGGGATCTGGCGGCTACTGTGGGAATCGATGTTCCCATGACGCGCTGGTTGATGGAGGTTCTTGTTACAGAGGCACAGCCGCCCATGTTCTACCAGATGCTGGGTACAGCAATGGCAGACTTCTACGGGCATCAAAGCACCCATGGCTCCTTTGTATTCGGGGGCACCTCCGGATTTGAGGAAACCAATAAGGACAATGGCACGCCGTCGGCAACCAGCATTACAGCACCTTGCATCTGCCGGGGAATTATCAAATATTTCCCGGCGTTGGAAAACGCTAAAATTGTAAGAACCTGGGGCGGCTGGATTGATCAGTGTGCGGACCATGTGCCGGTAATCAGCTATGTGGATGAGGTTCCTGGACTCATTCTTGCCTGCGGTTTTTCGGGACACGGCTTTGGTATTTCTCCGGCGGTAGGTCTCACACTTTCCGAGATGGCCGTTGATGATAAAATGACCATTGACATCTCCCAGCTGCGCTACGACCGATTTACAGCTAAGATTTAAGGAAACGCCAATGAAGCGTTTCCCGGAGACGGACTTATTTTTTAATTATTAGGCTACTAAAATAAAATCAATCAAAAGTGTTGGAACAAAGGTGTTCGGCTGCTGATGCATGGCAGCGGGCACCTTTTGTCATTCTTATTCACATTTGCTCAGCACCGCTGCCGCCGCGCTAGAAAATGCGCATCAACCGTTGCAGCGACTGCTGAGAAATAAAGGAGGATCGTTATGAACACGAAAAATATGACTACGTTAAAACGGACGTTAACAACGAAAGATCTGGTCATCTATGGACTGGTATTTATGATTCCGCTGGCTCCTGCCGCTTTATACGGCGTCTTTCTGGAGCCTTCCGGAGGAATGGTGGCGCTTTGCTATCTGATTGGAATGGCCGCCATGTTTTTTACGGGGATGAGCTATAAGGCAATGGCAAAGAAATATCCTCTGGCGGGCTCTGTGTATCTTTACGTTCAAAAGAGTGTATCCCCGGCCTTCGGATTTTTAACCGGCTGGGCGATCCTTTTGGACTATTTCCTGATGCCGGCTACGGTTGTTATCATCGGAAGTTCTTTTGCAAGCAGCCTCCTTCCTGCAGTACCAGTATGGGCATGGACCCTGTTTTTCATCGCGTTCTGCACCATCGTCAACATTCTCGGCGTGGATCTCATGTCAAAATGCAGCTGGATCCTTTTCGCTCTGCAAATTGTTGTAATTATAGCGTTTATTGCCTGCACCATCCGCCTATGGGTTAACGGAACAATTCATTTCAATACCATTTCTTTATACAATCCCGAAAGCTTCAATCTGTCTGGCATTTTGCAGGCCACGGGAATCGTAATCCTGAGTTACCTTGGATTTGACGCCATCAGCACCCTTGCAGAGGAGACCGTGAAACCTGAAAAAAATGTTGGGAAAGCAATCATCTATGCGATCCTTCTCATCGGCTTGATCTTCATCGTTATTACCTTCTTCTGCGGGATTGCTTATCCCAATTATCAGGAACTGAACGTTGACTCTGCATTTATTGATATTGTGGACTTTGTAGGTGGCTCCTGGCTTACCGTGCTGACCACATTTACACTGGTGCTCTCCTTTGGCATCGCAACCTGTCAGGCCTCTCAGGCAGCTGTTTCCAGAGTGCTCTTTGCAATGGGCAGAGACGGCGTGCTCCCAAAATCTCTGGGTAATATCAGTGAAAAATATCAAACCCCTGCAGTCGCAATCATTTTTGTCGGAATTGTGATCACACCAATTGCACTGTTCTGCTCGCTGGGTCTCATTTCCACCATGGTTAGCTTCGGCGCATTGTTTGGATTTCTGCTTCTCAATGTATCTGTCATATGGAGCTTCTATATTAAGGATGCGGAGAGCCGCAGAAAGAGTCCGTTAAAGGCCGCGTTTCTTTATCTCATTTGTCCATTGATCGGATTTATCGTTTCTCTCGCTATTTTTATCAATCTGGGAATCAACGCACATGTGGTCGGTTTCGGCTGGCTTGTTTTGGGCTTTGTCTATCTGGTGTGCGTAACAAGAGGGATGAGAAACCCGGTTCCTCAGCTGGATTTGAGCTAAATCAGCTGCATTTTTAAGCATGGTGAATACCAATTGAGTCCAGTGAGCGAGAATGCTTTCGGGATCGTGAATAACGAAAGAGTTTCGTGAAAGAGAACCGCTATTTCGTAATTGAAGTAGCGGTTTTTGTTGCCAGATAAAAAGAAAGATTTTAAACTATATTTGTGGGAAATATACTTGAAAGGAAGTCTAGGTAGTTCAAGTAGAAGCAGGAAAGATAACGTGCCGTTGGAAAGGAGAAGCGCGATGTGCGGAAGGTATACTTTTTTTACAGATAAAGAGCTGCAGGAGGTGGATGAAATTATCGATCAAATAAGCAATGAAATTTTACTGGAGAAAATGCAGGCAGGAGAGATCTTTCCTACCAATGCGGCGCCGGTACTGCTGCCCCAAGGGGAGCTTGTAATACCGAGGCTGATGATCTGGGGCTTTCCTAACTTTCGCAATAAGGGCGTCATTATCAATGCTCGCTCCGAAACAGCTAGGGAAAGAAAGTTGTTTGGAGCTTCGCTGGAAAGCAGAAGATGTGTAATCCCGTCAACCGGTTTTTATGAATGGGATCGGCAGAAAAGGAAGTATCTTTTTAATATGCCGGATTCGAAGATGATTTACATGGCAGGAATCTACAGCAGATTCGAGGAGGAAAACCGATTTGTAATTCTGACCGCAGGAGCGAACCGATCGATGGAACAGGTGCATGACCGGATGCCGGTGATTCTTCCGAAGAACAGGATCAGGGATTGGCTGCTGGATGCAAGCCAGATTGATGATATTCTATTTGGGGACCAACCAGAATTGGCCAAGAGCGAGGCGGAGGGGCACCAGATTTTTTTAGTTTAAACTTAAGCCTGACAAGGCCCTGCAACAATTGCCTTATTGTTTCATAGTATATACTTTCAAAATCCGCGCGAGAGGGGCTATTGCATATGAAATATAAGGTAGCAATTTATAGTGATAAACTTTATGCGGGTGATATTCTATGGGGATTTACAGCTGCAGGCTGTGAAGCGCAAATAATCACACCGGCTTCAATACAAGAGTTCGATAGAATAATGGGAGAAATAAATCCTGATCTGTTGATACTTTCGTCCTATATGGGTTATTTCAAGGATACAATGCTTAAGTATATTGGTTTTAAAATGCGCCAAAAGTATAAGTGCGTTGTTTGGGATACGGAAGGGGTAGGTCAATTTGATCTACAAATGAGAGGCTTCGAATTATCAAAACCTGATATGATATTTTCGATTTGTCCTGAAATGATTGAAATTCTCAGAAGTAAGGGCATACCCAGTGAGAGACTGGACTTTGCATATAATCCTACAATCCATTATCCCAAATCAATCTCTACCAATAATAATAAAACCATTAGCTTAGTTGGCAATGCATGGTTATGGTATTCAGAGCATTATCCTGAGCATTTCAGGTATCGCAAAGCAATTCCTACCCTATTAAAACCCTTGATTGAAAATAGTTATAAGATAGATTTTTATGGCACCACAGAATATCAGCAGGTGATCAAAAATTTTCTAAATCTCGATGTGCCGATTGATTGGTTTAAAGGCACAATTTACTATGAAAAGACGTGTGATGTCTATAATAATTCCTTTATCAATTTAATCACACAGAATCACGACCAGACAATAACAAGGCGCACCTTTGAAATTTTAGGCTCCGGAGGTTTTGGTCTTTCTTGTTATAATAGCGCCTTAAAAGATCTGTTTGGAAATAAAGGAGCATTAGCAATTTCAAAATCTCCGAATGAGACGCTTGACTTATTAGAGCATTACAGAAGAAACCTGGATGACTATATAAAGGTTCGTAAAAATGCTGCTATTAGCGTACAGAATCACACCTATAAAGAAAGAGCCGAAACAATCATCGATAGGATTTTAAAAACAGACAAATAAACTGTAAGGCAATGCTGAAGCTTAGTATAGACATACAATACTCATAGTGCGGTCAATACGGCATTTGTAAACACAGATGCTTATTTTGAGTGCTTAGGGAGTTTGTATCTGCAAGCTTAGATAAGTGCATAAACGGAAATGGGCTGCCGCTCTAAAATAAAAACTGAGGCAACAGCCCATTTTGTCTATTTGAAAACAGTATGAGCTGAATTAGCTGGTCCTCAGCCGCTTAATCAGTCCTACGATATAATCAAGATCTTCCTTTTTCAGGTCTCGTTTCGCATCAAGCAGGATACTGGCGCTTGCATCGTCACGAATTTCCATCGCTTTTTTTGCAGTTTCCTCATCCAAAAACACGGAAGAATTGCTGCTGAATCTGAATGGCTGTTCCGGTACACCTTCAGGCTTTTTTTCTGCGTTCCGTTCCCAGCCCATAATCCATTCGGGCGAAACGTTCAGTGCTCTTGCCAAGGTTTTTAGTTTGTCTAGGGGAATATTTTTAATTCCTCCAGTTTCGTATCGTTGAAGGGTGGACTTACTCATACCCGTCAAATCGGCTAAATCCTGGAAGCTGTATTCTAATTCGATACGCCTTGATTTTATCCGCTCAACTATATTGCGCATGGTCTCTTCGGGCATTTTCCCAACTCCTTTCTATTTATTTGTTTCGGGCATTTTCCCAACTCCTTTCTATTTATTTGTTTTTATCATACACTAAACGGTTTAAATACGCAACAATATTTTAAAAAACGTTGCGTAAATGGGTTGACAATTTTCCTGTTGTGGAATATTATGGGTTTATCCTAAATGCGCAACGAAAGGGGCGGGATCATGAAACGAGAGATATTAAAACAAAAACTTTCTGAACAACATTTGACGCAAGGTCAGCTGGCCTCAAGAATAGGGATCTGTGAAAATTCAATGAGCAGAAAAATGAGAGGCAAAAGAGAATTTCGGGTATCAGAGGTTATTGCAATTTGCAATGTGTTACAGATTGCAAATCCATCAGAGGTCTTTTTTGACGATGATGTCCTAAATGCGCAACGAAACCTGTGATTTAGAAGAGGAAACCATTTGGTGAGTGGAACGGAGTGATTAGAATGATTGGAAGAGAAGAGGAATTAAACCAGAGACCAGAACGAGAGGAACTTGCTTTGGCCGCAGCCAGAGAAGCTATTCTTGAATTTGCAGCGCAAGAAAAAGCATCTATTAAAAAACAGGTATTTCAGAATACCAATCTTCTACTGGAGCATTATCTGGATTTAAAGGCATACTGCAAACATGCGGTCTATAAAGAATGCCCTGTAAACTTGGAAAATGCCATTAACATTGAGGGCTATGAGATTACCATTCAATCAATTAAAGCAAATCTAGATGTAACGCGGATTATCCTGTCTCATGTGAATACTGCTCTGGTGCTCCTGAAGAAAAAGAGCAGGGCAAGGGGCTCTGATCAAAAGTTCAGAGTGATTGAATTAATGCACTTGGATGAAAAGATGCAGGCCGTTCCATGGACAGAGAGAGTTCAGATCATATCAGAAGAACTGCAATGTGAAGAGGTCAGCGTTTTGAAATGGAGAAATGAAATGATTCGTGATTTGGGGGTGTTTTTGTTTGGCGTAGACGGATTAAAGCTTGGATGGCAGAGCCCTTATTCAGGGAATTTGAATCGTTGATTGCTTACTAAAAATTTCATC
>JAQSXD010000077.1 GCA_029266295.1 Bacillota bacterium
ATCGCAATCAGGGTCGGTGGCCAAAAGCAGATCCGGTGGGTTCCCCTCCTGAGATAATTTCTGGCATAGCGCAATTCCCAGGGCCAGCGCTTCTTTTTTCTCCGGATTGGGATAGGGACAGGTAGGGAAGTTTCCATCGGGCAATTCTTGCTCTCGAACGGTAATCACTTTTTTCACACCAATCATTTTCATGATCTTCTTTACCGGACGGTTGCCTGTGCCGTTCAGAGGAGTATACACCACGGACAAGTCAGAGCAGTCCATTCCGGTGCTCTCGTTTTTCACGGCTGCGAGAAAAGCCTCGGTTACGGGAGTCGGTATGGTCTGAACCAGCTCCTGCAAGGAAGCATCAGCGGCGATCACCTTAATGACGCCGTGTTCCAGCGTAAATCCTCCGGGCAGGGTCTTTACATCCTTAAATAAGTCCACTTTTTCTATCAAAGAAAGCACCTCGGCGGCAGCTTCCAGCGTGAGCTGGCAGCCGTCTGAGCCATATACTTTATATCCGTTATATTTTGATGGGTTGTGGCTGGCGGTAACCATGATACCGGCGCAGCAGCCGTAATATCTCACGGCAAAGGATAGGGCGGGTGTAGGCATCAGCTCTGGATACACGTAGGTTTTAATCCCGTTTGCTGCAAGAACGCAGGCCGCTTCTGCTGCAAAGAGATCGGATTTGATCCGGCTGTCGTATGCAATTGCTACCGTAGGAATGTCGCCTTTGCAGCTGTCTCCCCCCGGTTTGTAATGAAGGTTGATATAATCGGCAAAGCCCTGAGTCGCTTTTCTGACGGTGTAGATATTCATTCGATTGGTCCCTGCTCCGAGAACACCCCGCAAGCCTCCGGTACCAAACTCCAGATCCCGGTAGAACCGATCTTGCAGCTCCTCCTGATCCTCTATTTCAATCAGTTCCTTTCGCAGAAACTCATCAAGATCTTCCTGATCGAGCCATTGTTTTCTAATTTCTTCCGCTTGATACATACAAGTACCCTCCAATACATTACTTTTAGAAGTGCCGATTGACTCACAGATTCGCGGTGTCAGAATCTTTTTACCCAATCTATTTTAACATAAAACACAGGTGGGCAACAGATGAAAATACATCGAATAAGCCGCAGCCCTTTTGAAGGTGCCGCGGCTTACTCGGTGTATGTAGATTGATTTGAGATGTGTGCAATTTCATAGAACACTGATGATTTCCAGCGCACCTTCATTGAATCAGCGCTTCTTAAGTTATGAACGAAGACCCGGGTGCAGCCTCCCCGCTTTAGTTATGAACGATGACCCGGATGCAGCCTCCCCTCGACGGCTCCTTATCATAATAAAAGGATACCGAAGTTTTATTCTGATACGCTGCAATTGCCTCACTTAGGGTCGACAGTTTGTAGCTTCCTGTCGCCTTGCTGTATACAACGACATTGGCGGAAATCGGATAGACACCCACCGAATCGTCTATAATCAGTTCTGTAGAAGTAAAACTTTTCAGTTTACTTCCCGTTGGCTTCAAGCTGTTGATCTTGCTGATTTCTCCGCTTTCTCCGTAAAATTTCGCTGCTGCTCCAGCATTGACGTTATAAATGGTATTGGCTGCGGATAAGGTCTGCGTAATCCCATCAATCATATACTGGTAGGTGCCGCTGACACTGCTGCTCGTCTCCTTGGATGACGCTGAGGTTACAACGCCATAGCTGCCGGTATCCCCTGTAACATCGTTCAAAACAAGTGCGGTAACCTTGCCGCCGGTGGCCTCATAGTACAATACGTCCCCGGAAACAAATTTGACGCCGTCCAGACGCTCCAGAGAAGTCTTTGCATAATTCCCCAGATTTGTATCCAGGATTGTCGCATTGGCTGCGATGCTTGTGGAACCGATCAGGCTGAGATCGGCATCAGCAGTTCCAATGATGTTGCCGCCCGCCTTAGCACTGCCCAGGCTCATATTCCCATTGGTATCGAAACTGATTTTCAGCATATCGCCGGGTTCAACCCAGGTCTGTGTTGAAGTGTACTCAATTTCTGTTCCACTTGGCTTAATTCCTTTGAAGTAAAAGGATGTATATTCCTTGCCATTGGAATTGGTGTAAGTCTTTGTCCCTGTGTCAGTAACGTACACCGTTGCGCTGGCATTTATTTTTGTTGCAGCAACTGCATCCGCTACGCCGCCATTTTTTCCAAGAAGCAATGTGACTGATGTACCAATTTTAAGGCTTCCTGTGGAAGAGAGCGCTGCAAAGGCCGCAGAGGATTCCAGCGGATAGGCAGTCCCCGAGACAGTGACCGAAGTTACCGCATTCTGACTTGGAGATGCGTCTTCATAAACACCGGTTATCTTGTCATCATATACCCAGACCGTTCCCTTGGATTGGGAATAGTAGAGGATGTCATAGGTGTTAATGTCGGAAGCGTTCACTAGACTTCCGTTTTTGTATATGGTCAGTGCAGAGGCATTCATGCCAAGCTCACCTGCCCAATTTGATGAGGTCACCGTATATGGACCATACATGTTGTCAGAGATAATGGACGCATAATCCACTGCGCCGCTGTCGTTCAAGGAATACCCCAGACTTTCTGCATATGTTTTGCTCCCATCCTTCAGTTTTGTACTTAGCATATTATAGATGAGATTTGCCGCATTGCCTTTTGACAACAGGGTCCCGATGCCTCCCGAAATATTTTTAGAAAGTCCATTGCTGTAATAAACGTTCATCTGGGCAGTAGGGAACGAACCCGTAAAATCACTGGCGGTATAACCAAGAAGCTTCAGCGCACTGTTGACTCCCTGCTCCAGCGTTACTGTGGCATCAGGCCGAAAGGTTCCGTCACTATAGCCAGACATCATGCCATTGGATACAGCGATCTTGATGTAGGGCGCAGCCCAGTTTCCCGACGGCACATCTTTATATGGTGAAGATTTTGACGAGGTGTCTACAAGATCTTTGCAGCTCGATGCCATCACCAGCATCTTTGCAAATTCTGCTCTGGAAACGGTGTTTGACAGATTATAATTCCCACTGCTGTCTGCGCTGATGATTCCCATGGATGCCAGCAAAGTCGTCGCACTGTCGGCTCCTGAATCGGCACTTGAGGGAACCGCAGCAGCGGTAAACAGAAGCATAGCAGCCAAAATCATGGAAAGACACGTTTGCAGTCTTTTCCTTTTGCGGTGTTCCGATCTCTTTATCAAATTAACTTCCTCCTTTTTGTGAATATTGGTTGAACAGATACACATCAATCATAACGAAGCGCATCAATGGGATTCATCTTTGCTGCTTTATTTGCCGGGAAATAGCCGAAGATCATGCCTATGGCTACTGAGACGGAGAATGCAATCGCAACAGCATTCCAGGACGGAGCAACCGTCATGTCCATGACAGCCCCCGCACCGTAGGCCGCCCCGATTCCAAGTACAATCCCGATGACCCCTCCTGCGGAGCTTGTGGTTGCCGCCTCAATGAGAAACTGACGCATGATATCCTTTTTCTTCGCCCCAAGGGACTTTCTGATTCCGATTTCTCTGGTACGCTCCGTTACGGATACCAGCATGATATTCATAATACCGATCCCTCCAACCACCAGGGAAATTCCTGCGATACCCACCAGAACCATGGCGATGGATGCAGTCATTTCGTTTACGGTATCAATCATCTCCGACATGCTTGTAACCCGATAGGCATCTTCGTCGTCGAAAACGGAATACATCATATTTTCTATAATGGTCATCGTCTCTTCTATTCTATCCGTATCCACTGCTGTGAGGTAATACGTCCCGATGCTGGCGCTGTTTGCCAGTCTTGTAGCTGCCGTATAAGGAACATAAATCACATCGTCAGCGGAACTTTCCTCCGAATCCGCAGTCTCCTCCAAGACGCCTACCACTGTGTAAGTAGATCCGTTCAACTTGATGGTTTCTCCAATGGGATCTGCCCCGCCAAACAGTTCTGTAGCCTCATACGTTCCAATGACACAGATCTTTAGCCTCCGAAGCGTATCAATATATTGGATGAAACGCCCTTCTGATACAACGACGCTTTGCATATCGTCATAGTATTCATTGACACCAATCACAGAGGTGTCAACAGAGTTGACATCATATTTCGCTGTAACAGAAGCACTCACCTTTGGACTGTACTGATCCAGATATTTAGGATTATCCTCCACCAGCTGCTCTACCTCATCCACCGACAGCGTTCGATTGGTTCCTCTGCCCATGACATTTACTGTGATGGTATTGGTGCCCATACTTTCAAATCGGGACGTCATATCCTGAGAGAGCCCGTTCATCAGGCTCACCAGTATAATAACAGAAGCAACACCGATAATAATTCCCAGCATCGTAAGAAAGGCTCGCATTTTACTTGCCTTGAGGCTCTTGATGGCTAGGCGGAAGGATTGTTTAAAATTCATGCAGTGCCCTCCCTTCCAAAAGCTGCAGCAGCAGCTCCTTTGATGGAACCAGTGCGTTCATAGCTTTTAACCTCGATCTGTTCAGGAACGCTGTGCCCGCTGTCTTCAACAATCTTGCCGTCGGAAATGCGGATGATCCGTTTGGCTTTTTCCGCAACGCCCATATCATGGGTAATCAATATGATCGTGTTGCCTTCTTCATTCAGGCTCTGTAAAAATTCCAGTACCTCTCTGCCGGTTCTGGAGTCCAATGCTCCGGTGGGCTCATCGGCTAGAATGATGGAGGGGTTGCCCACCAGCGCTCTTGCAATGGATACTCGTTGCTGCTGCCCCCCGGACAATTGGGATGGCATATTCAGTTTTTTATCTGCAATCCCCACTTTTTCCAGCGCTCTGACAGCCAACTCGATTCTCTCTTTTTCTGGTATCCCTTGGTAAATTAACGGCAGTTCCACATTTTCCAGAACGCTCAGCTTTGGAATCAGGTTATATTGCTGAAAAATAAATCCCAAGGTCTTTCCTCTGAAATCTGCGAGTTCATCATCATTCATGAGGCTGACATCCTGACCATTCAGAAAATATTTTCCCTGTGTGGGAACATCCAGACAACCGATGATATTCATGCAGGTGGATTTTCCCGAACCGGACTGCCCAATGATGGCCGCCATCTCATTTTCTCTGATTTCCAACGTAATGCCGTCTATGGCCCGAACCTCATTTTCTCCCATTTGATAAATCTTGTAGACATCTTCCAGTCGAATCATAGCATTCACCTTACATTCCCCGGCCGCCGCCTCCGGATGGCGGCCCGCTCATTCCACCGCCTCCGGATGGCGGTCCGCTCATTCCGCCGGCGGGCATCATCTGCTGCTGTGCGCTCGACTCTGCCGATGAGCTTTTCACTTTAGGCACCAGAACAATATCTCCTTCTGACAATCCACCTTTGATTTCAATATAGGATTCATCATTCAAACCCATTTCTACCCGAACGTATTGGGCACCGTCGGGGGCACTGCTCTGATTGATTTTTTCATCACCCTTTGCACCTTTGACCAATACCGTATTTCCCCGGTTCACCGCCGTGACAGGAACACGGAGAACATCTTCCGCAGAATCGACGATGATCTCTGCCGATACATTCATTCCCGGCCATAAGTCTTCTGCATCATTGATCACGATTTTTACTGGATAGGAGGTAACCCCATCGGAGGACGTTCCCAAAATCCCAATGTTATCAACATATCCGGTGAAATCTCTGTCGCTCAGCGCATCCGCCGAAATAGTAACCTCCTGACCTTTCTCAAGCTGAGCAATATCCAGTTCGTCGACGTTGATCGTGAACGTCATCACTGACATATCGGCTATGACACAAAGCGTGGTTGAGCCGGAATTTGAGGATTCCAGCGTATCTCCAGCCTTGATATCCTTTTCAATGACGGTACCGGAAATGGGAGCAGTGACGTTATACTCGTCCAGCTGATCCTGCGAGCTTTCATAGGACAGCTGAGATTCTCTCAACGAGAACTGGCTTGATTTCAGCGTATTGTCCGCCCCATCATTTGTCAGCTGAATAATGCCATCCCCTTTCGATAGGTATTCTCCTGAGGATGCAAGAATTTTTGACACAAGTCCAGAAGTCTTTGCTGTAACGATCTTCTCCGTCCCCCCCTCCAGCTGTGCACCGTTGTAGCAGTCAATCCCTCCTGCGTTTACTGTAACATAGGTACCGCTATCCAGCGCCCCCGGGTTTTCAATTGTCACTTCAACATCTTTTACTTCTATGTATCCATCTAAAACTCTTTTTGAACTGTAAATTTTGCTGATTTTCCCCTTCAGTTCTTCGAAGGTATTTTCAACCGTAACGGTTACTGGCTGTCCCGCGTACAAGCTGCCTGCATCTGCGGTACCGAAGGAAACCTTCGCCGTCAGATTGGAGTCATCGACAATGGTTGCTATTTTCGTCCCGTTAGAAACGTTGTCTCCTTTTTCTACAAGTACGTCGGTAACCCGCCCGGAAATAGGCGCGGATACCGTCAGTCCCTGATATGCCTCCAAACTATCCTGGTACTCCATCTGAGCCTTTTCGTAGCTGATATTTGCTTTTTCCAATGTTTTTTCCATATCGGAGGAATCGATTCGATATAAGGTCTGGCCTTTCTCCACCGTATCACCCTCCTGGAACGTATCCTCCAGCACATCCCCTTCCACCAGTGCGATGACAGAATACTGCTCGATAGGTGACACAGTGCCCTCACCGCTGATGACGACGGTGACGTCCCCTTTTGCCACCTCGTGCTCTGTGTAAGATACTTCTTTTTTATCCCCTTTAAAAAATCCTGTTGCAGCAGCGGATGCTCCTATCACGATTACTAATAAAAAAGAAGTGCAGACGATTCTTCGATTTCGCTTATTCAGTTGATTGATCTTTTTCAGTAATGGCACTTTTCCTATGATACTGCTTAAAATTGCGGCGGCCTTTGATGCCTCTAACCGGTCAATCCATTTAGAGAGCCGCTTTTTAGAAATCTCTTTTTCTATGTTTTGCTCCAAGTCCTATTCCTCACTTTCCCACACATTTTTACTTCATAACCTTTGATGTTTCCATAGTATCGTTTCTTTGTGTTCATTTCGTGAGAACTGTGTGGGCAGATCCTAAAAAACATGGCAATAATTGCCTTGTTTTTTTATGAATTTACCAACGTGACACAACGCCTTCACAGAAACGTCATATTCATCCTTTATTATTAGGAACTGTCGAGCAAAGGAAATTTGAAAGGAGTCATCATAATATGAGTAAAACAAAGATACTTTCCTGTATTCTGGCGGTCTCACTAATTGCGGCATCTCTGGGAGCCTGCAGCAAAGAGGAGACCGGAGAAGTGTCTGTACTGAAAAATCAGAAGGAGACGATGGCAAAGGTGGTCTCATTGGACGGAGATCAGATGACCGTGATCTTGGCTGATACGCCAGAAAAAGCAAGTACTCCATCAGATGAGGTCAGCTCCGCTCCCATGACAGCAGTTCAGACCAGTCTTCTGGTAGCAGATGACAGCACAGCGCCACAGTCCGCTGCGCCAGATGGGGAGCCTCCCCAAGGCAGAGGTCCTGGGGGCGGAGGCGGCGGGCGCGGAGGTATGCCCCCCGAAGACGGAGCCACGCCTCCCGAAGGTGCCAGAACTCCTCCGGAGGGCGGCAGTGAAATACAGTTTACCGGAGGGGAAGTTACCTTTAGCTTATCGTCCGATTTAAAGGTGACGAAAGGAACCGAAAAGGATGAGACAGAAATTGATTTATCGGAAATTAAGGAAGGCTCTGTAATTATGTTTACAACTGTAACGGACGAGGGTGGAAACGAGGTCATTGATTTCATCCGTATCCTGGAGTAACGGCAAGACTCTATAATACAGTTGTAAATAACATCTGGCTGTCCCCAAAATGTTATTGAAATTTGGGATAAATAGGAGAGAACAGAAAAATCCGCGTATTTGAGACAGTGAAACTGTCCCGCGTACTGCGGATTTTTTTCTTCTTTATTTTAGGAATCAGCGCTGGCTTTCTTTCCGGTCTTAGGGTCTGCTTTCTTTCCGGTCTCAGCGCCGGCAGGCTGCTGCTTCTGTTTATCAAGGAGTTCCAATGTTTTGAACTTGAGTTTGAGCGTTGTCGGCTCGTCATACTCCTGCATCAACGGGTCATATTTATGATCCAGCAGAATATCCTTATAAAGCTCTTGGGCTTCCTCAGCTGATTTCTTGTCGTCATCGGATTCTGCTCCGATGAGGCAAAGGGGTGGAAACAGCACACACCACCAATTCTGGCCTTCTCCTTCTCCAATGGTTATGTTCAGCGTCTCATAATTTCCGGAAGGAAATACGACCTCTCCGTAGGCTTTCCGAGGAATCCATTTCACGCCCAGCTCTGCTTTGACGGTATAATCATAGCCGTTTTCGGCGATGATTCGTTCTGCTGTGCTTTCGATCTCCTTCAGATTGTCCTGAATGTACTTTCTGGATTGTTCCAGATCGAGGCTTACCCGTGTCTCACCGGTGGCTGCATTGTTTTGAGTCCGAGCAGCTTCCCCTGAAACCTCAGCAGCATAAACGCTCGGCTGTAGGAACGAATCCATATCCTGTGCCATAGCCGCTTTGACCAGCTCACTGTTGATCTTCGCAAGCACACCATCTCTCACTTTCAGCTTTAGCTGCTGATCGGAGACTGAATCGCTGTTTGCGATCACATGAAACCTTATGAAATCATCATTGCTCAATTTATTTTGACTGCTGTACACCGTCCATGCGCTGTAAACGATCATACAGATCATTAAAAGAAACAAGATTCTGATTTGCCTTCTTCTTAATCCCAATAAAAATCCCTCCCCTGATTAAGATTTTCAATAGTAATCTTGCCCATGGAGAGGGAATTTTATACAATATGTCTCTGTTTTGCTCAAAGGTTCCACTTAATAATTTTTGGCTACGATCAAAAGTTTCGTACCGGGGTTAATCTCCTTTCCATATTCTAAATCATTGATTTTTTTAATTTCATCAATGGTAGTTCGATACTTTTTCGCGATATTCCAGATGGTATCTCCTGTTCTTGATATGTAGAGAATTATACCTGGAACTGGGTTACTATCCTGAGGGCTATCCTGGAAGCTGACGCTTTTCACAAGCTGATGCCGTTCCTGCGTGGCTACTACGGTATTGACCAGAATTCCTGCATTCACTTCAATCTGCTTATTATTGATTTTGTCAAACCAAATTTCCTTCAGCGCGATATCATTATTCGCCGTCATATCCGGTGTGATTCCGGGAATTTCCATAGCACTACGGAACGGGATTTCCTGCTCGATGCTGAAGATTGTTTTTCTCTCATCCGCAGAGGTGCAGATCATGCTGACACGAACCGTTCCCTCTACAACGCTCTTGGTCTGCTCGATGGTGGACCGTTTCTCCTTAATGGTCCCATTGACATAAATGACCTTATCGACACTTCCGTATCGATCCGGAACATTGATGATCTCGCGGGCGGAAATCTCAGCAACTCCGCTGCCGCCAAGGGTCAACACTCCGATTTCATCCGTATCAAACTGAACATCCTTTTTGTGATGGTATACGTCGGTTACAACTTCTTTTTCTACGTTTTTATAGAGCTCCAAGCCGGTATCCACGTTCATATCCAATTCAAAAAGGCCTCTTTTTCCGTTTCCGTCCTCCTTTGCAGTTAGATTTAACGAAGAGATCTTGAAGTTGATTTTACTTCCTGCAGGATTTTGATCACCGGGATTGTGTTCTCCGTCCAGTCTAATGAACTGTGTAAATTCTGTCTTTCCCTGGTACAGTACCGGAACCGCCGTAGAATTCTCTTCCTGCGCTCCGGTATCGGCTGCTGCCGCGTCATTGTTCCCCTCTGCCCCTAGGTACAAAATATTACAATTAACAGATGCGTTGATTACTGCTTTTTCTTTCGTGATCTGCTTGTGGTTTTCTACCACGCTGACATCATATTTCAGTATCTTTGATATTTCCGGCATATTTTCCTTCAGTGCCAGATCATCCTTAATTTCTGCCGTCTCTGTTTTTCTCAGAGCCACATCAGTGAGCTTAATCCGCTCTTTCAGCATCTGGACTTCCTCGTCTCTGAGTCCTTCAAAGACTTCAATATCTACATTGCTGTATTCTTTCAGATGAAAAACGATGGTAGCTCTTACTCTGAATTTTCTTTCGTTCACAACGGTGAAATCTATTGATTCGACGCTGGGAACAACGGCCAGATCCGAATAGGGACCCGCCTTCATTTCTGCATCATTTTTAAACGGAATCTTGGATTCAATGGCGACGATAGGATCACCTTCAGCATTTGTCTCAGGTACATAAAGTGTCTGCAGCAGCAGATCTCCGGAAATTCTCACGGAATCCGTTTCCGTTTGTCCGGTATGAATTTCCCGGTCTGAAAGCTTCACCTTGCCATCCATGGTCAAAATCCGTGCCAGATCAGGTTTGACATCAGGAACCAGAATATCCTCTTCCAGACTTACGCGAAGCGGGTTCTTCTGCTTCATATCTACGAGCTTCAGTTTGCTGCTCATCAAGCTTCCCACCACCGGTGCCTTTACAGGAACTGCTTTGGGAACAGGCGTCGGCTGAAGTACCGGACGTTTTGCAAAAGGCGCGGTAAGATTATGGATCGCCTCCGATTTCTTTTCCTTATCGGCAAATGCAAAAGGTAAGTCCGGCCAATTTTTTGCTTTAATGGCCTCAGTGAAAGTGATCGTCCCCATTGCTGCTTCTTCATCAGCCCCAGCTCCTTTCCCGAGGATATCTGCCGCTGCCGAAGCGGCATCATGAGGAACCTCCTCCAGAATAGCCTCATCCTCTGCCTTGGTCGCTGCAAGGGCTGCATCTTCCTGGTCCTCCGAGATGATCTCGGCTTCCAAAGAGACGGGAATAACCTCCGGAACTGCCTCCAGAGCCGGTTCACCATATGCAGGAAAACCTTCTGCGGCATCCTGCACCGCAACCTGTGCCACCGCCGCTTGGACCGCGGTATTCTCTGAAGTGTCATCATAGCCCGCGAAGGTCTGTTCATCCTGAAAAACTGGGATTTCTACCTGCTCAGTCTCCGCTGCCTGCTTGGCGGTTTCATGCAGCACTCTTTCGTATGCCGCAGGATCAAAACGGCTGTTGACGCCTTTGGGCATGTAATGGTAACTATATTCGTCTGCTTCTTTTGCAGGCTGCAAAGCGAAATCCGGAATCCCTTCAAATTCTAAC
>JAQSXD010000078.1 GCA_029266295.1 Bacillota bacterium
CTATCAGGGCTATGATGTTTACTTTGCAAACCGCATTGGCGAAGATCTGGGTGTTGATGTGGAATTTGTATCCGTTGAGCCTGCCAGCCGGGTGGAATATCTGAAAACCGGAAAGGTTGATATTATTCTGGCTAACTTTACCGTAACCGAAGAGCGTGCCCAGTCCGTTGACTTTGCCCTTCCTTATATGAAGGTTGCACTGGGTGTGGTAAGCCCTGACAATGGACTTATTACCGATGTAGAGCAGCTGAAGGGCAAGACCCTGATTGTAGCCAAGGGAACCACGGCGGAAACCTTCTTCACTCAAAATTACCCAGAAGTAAACTTGCTCAAGTTTGACCAGTATACAGAAACCTATAATGCACTGCTGGACGGCCGGGGAGACGCTTTCTCCACCGATAACACAGAAGTTCTCGCCTGGGCACTGCAAAACAAAGGATTTACAGTGGGAATCGAAAGTCTTGGAAGCATCGACACCATCGCACCTGCAGTACAAAAAGGAAATACCGAACTGCGGAACTGGCTCAATGATGAGATCAAAGCGCTGGGTGAGGAAAACTTCTTCCACAAAAACTATGACGAAACCCTGGCGCCAGTCTATGGGGATGCGGTAGATGCAGATAGCCTGGTGGTAGAAGGCGGGATCATTGAGTAGGTCTTGCACAGAATAAGACCTGGAGCAAATAAGAGCTAAGCAAAATAGAGTCAAAATAACCGGGAACAATAAGAGTGGACAATGATTGCAAACGTCATTGTCTTCTTTTTGGTATCGTAATAATATTATTTCTGCAGCGCAAAATGGCGGCGTGCAGAGGAGTTCCTCTGACCGTAAAGAAAGGGCTTTCATCGTCAATAAACGATGAAATGCTCCGGCGTTCGATTCTTTCTAAATTATTCTATGAAAATTCGCCGGCATATAGTATTCTATTAACAAATATTTAGATTCATGGAGGATGTGCCATTGCTCACAAAAGAAACTTTGTATCAGCGTGTGGAAACGTCAAATGCATTGCCGGAGGAAGATAGCGAGCTTTCGAATCTTCTGCTGCGTCATTTGAATTCTAATATATTCTTGCTGTATCGCAACATTTCAGATATCAAGGAGGCCGTGACATACCTTGGAATAGAATCTATACGCAACTTACTGATTTTCTTTATCGCACAGAAATTTTTTCAGGCTGCGGATACGGAAAAGGCGACGGTCTTTCATATGAGACAGTACTGGAAGCACGTTTTGGCCACTTCCATTGCAACCGATATGATTTGCTCCCGGCTTGGAATTGAAGATCGGTACAGAATGTTCTCTTATGGTCTGAACCACGATATCGGCATTCTGGTCATGAATGCCTGCTTGCCCAAGGAACTGGATGAAATTACGTCAAAGGTGAAGAGCGGGATTCCTCAGATCGTGGCAGAAAAAACAGTACTTGGCGGAGTAACCCATTCCCATATCGGTGCGTGGATTTGCCAGCGCTGGAATTTCAGCCCTGAAATTACTCGCGTGGTCGAGCTTCACCATACTCCGTATCTCGGTACTGTGGATCTCAAAACGCTGGAAATCATGTATCTTGCGGATTTAATCGGCACCCAGTATTATGAACGGCTTTTAAATGTGAACAGCAGCATGCAGGTTAATCATAAGGTTCTGGGGTCACTGGGGCTGACTTTGGATGATCAGAAAGAAATTGGTATTGCACTGCCCAATGAGGTCGCGAGAATTGCGAAGTACTTTATCCTATAGATGAGAGTCATATTACTGAAATTTGACTGTAATGAGTATTATGTAAAATAAAATGGTTCGAAAGGACGAGCAAACCTTTTGCTGTTCTCCGCTCAGATGATCCGTTGATCCAGTGGACAAAATGAGGGGAGATGGGATATAATTTGCATATAGAATAGGGGAGACCGGTTTAACACCAAGCGAATTCAAAACATTTCAAAAGGAGTAAGAATTATGGAGTATTCATCATTCGGAGGGTTTGGCGGAATTATGTTCAGCATCATGCCTCTTTTTATCGCCGTTATATTTTTCATTGTCATTGGTATAATCATATTGGCTGCTGTTCGGGGTGCAAAGGAGTGGAAAAGCAACAATGAATCACCGGTGCTTACCGTTGAAGCGGTGATGGTGACAAAACGTGCGGATGTACATCATTTCCACAACAATGGGGGGACGGACAATATTGGGCATACTTCAACGTCGACTACATATTATGCTACCTTCCAAGTCCCCAGCGGCGACCGTATGGAACTTAGAGTTGACTCTCGTGAATATGGCATGCTGGTAGAAGGGGATGCTGGAAAGCTAACCTTCCAGGGAACGCGTTATCAAGGATTTGAACGTACCCGGGATTGATCAGCGAACGCTGAATTGCGTCTCGCTACGGATACAACTTCCGATTTTACCGGGGATATCAACTGTCTGATCGCGCAGCTGATATCCCTTTTGTGTTAATGATACGATTACGCTTCTTTCATCCACAGAGCTTCTGGTTCGAAGAAGGAGGCCTTGCGCTTCCATTTTTTTCAGAAGGGGCGTAAGCGTGACGCTGAAGCTGGTTTTTAATTTTAGAGCATCATAATTCATCTTAAATTACCTAACTTTCTATGGAGCCGTTAAACTTTTATTTTAGCATTGCAGCAATGTCTTTTTCCAGCTTTTCTGGTTTGTCAGCGGGTGCGTATCTGCCGACCACATTGCCGGACTGATCCACTAAAAACTTTGTAAAGTTCCACTTAATCTTGTTGCCGAGCAGACCTCCCTTTTGCCCTTTTAAATACGTATAAAGAGGGCTTTCGTTGGGGCCGTTGACATCGATCTTAGCAAACTGGGGGAAGGCCGTTCCAAAGTTTAAGGTACAGAAACTATGAATCTCCTCGGCTGTTCCAGGCGCCTGATTTAGGAACTGATTGCAGGGGAAATCAAGAATTTCAAAGCCCTTATCCTGATATGTTTCATAAAGCTTTTGAAGTCCGTCGTATTGGGGTGTAAATCCGCAGCCCGTTGCGGTATTGACAATCAGCAAAACCTTTCCTTTGTATTCGGATAGTGAAACCTCATTTCCATCCATGTTCTTGACCTTAATGTCATAAATACTCATATTCTTTTTCCTTTCTGAGCGTTACTCGTTTCATATTATTTGAGTCAAACTTGCTTTTTAATCTAATTAAGAAACAATCGGTCTTATCTTTTTTTGTTGTTGAATCAAGATAACAGTTCTTTCTGTGAAAATTTTATGATAAAATATTCGGGAACCATAAAATGGAAATCAATAGACGTTTGATCAGATTTGTTCGCTGCGAATCCGTGTAGCGATAATCCAGGAAAGAATAGGAAGGTGAAGATTGGTGCATCGTATTGTTTCTTTAACCAAAAAACTGAAATGGTTTGGATTGCTGGGCCTCCTGGGGTATGTAACCCCTTATGAAAACCTAAAGCTCCTATGGCTCATATGGCTGCTGTGCTTCGTTGAAATCATTGCTGATTGGCGGATTCTCTGCCAATCAATGCTGCAGCTTACGGGGATTCTTGTAGCGAATCTTAAACCATCAGCCAAGCAATCCTTTGCTGTGAGTTCAAGGACTGCAAATCGGTATCTCCTGCCGTTCGGAGGGCAGTGGACTGTGGTCAATGGAGGCATTGATAAAGAAATGTCCCATTCCTGGAGCATTCAGGCTCAGCGTTATGCGTATGATTTTCTGATTCTGGATGAAGAGGGAAAAAGCCATCTGGGAGATCCGCGGAAACCTGAAAGCTACTATTGCTATAACCGGGATATCCTTGCACCATGTGAGGGCACGGTGTTATCGATTCAAGACGGTTATGAGGACAGCATTATTGATGGAAAAGGAAGTGCAGACTGTAGAGCAAACGATATCAGAGGAAACCATATTCTGATCAGCCACGGAAATAAGGAATATAGTCTCATAGCGCACATCAAAAAGAACAGTTTCCTTGTACGGATTGGAGATACGGTGACGCAAGGCCAGATCCTGGCGAGATGCGGGAATTCAGGCAATTCTTCAGAGCCCCATATTCATTATCAGCTGCAGGACGGCGAGAGCTTTTATTTCTCCTCAGGGATTCCTGTAGGATTCTGTGACATTCAGGCGGAACAAAAGGCGAATTATTCCCGGCTGGATCCAAGGAAGGTTCATGATCGTCTTGTCCGAGCAGATGATGTAACCTATATCCAGCGGGGCTGGACCGTAGAAAATCCAGCCTAAATGGGTGTCAATAGGAGAACCGTTTTTTCCTTGGTGTTGAATTTTCCGCTGAGATATCGTAAGATAAACAAAAGGACAACCCCAAGGATTGAATTGTAGGAGCTGACTTATGGCACACGTAATTTTTCTGATTCATGTTTTGGCTTTCATTTTTGGCTGTGTTTGCATTATCTTTTCGGCACTGCTGTATAGAAAGTACAAGAATGGGATCGCAAGGTATTATACATTATTTTTAATCTCGCTGCTGATGATCTTACTGGAGAGAACCTTCACCTATTACAAGCTGGCGAGCATTTTTGAAGGCAGGTATATCGATGCTGCTTTCTGGGTGGTCTCCTGTTTCGGATGCGGTCTTTTGATTTTTTCGCTGCCGCTGCTTCTGAGTGAATTACTTGGCCTTGCCATATCCGAGGGAAAGAAGCTTGTCTTTGTCCTGATTGCATTCCTTCCAATCACATCACTTGTATTATATTACGCACTTCCTTACAAAATACTGATTCTCAATATCATTGATGCCGTCCTTTTTCTGCTGCTTTTGTATTGCTTCTGCCTGGCGGTTGTGCTGCGCAGTTCATTCAAGTCACCGGACATGAAACGGATGATCTCTCCATTCATGATTCTCCTTGTTATCTGGCTGCCCGCTGTATTTCTTGATTTCAGGCTGCAGCAGGTTCCTGGCATACAAAATCTCTTTCCTTACGGATTTTTATCCATCCCGATTTTCTATACGGCCTGGAACCTTCTCACTGTATATTACGGACGTTCTTATCTAGACCTTGTACTGCTTTCTTCGATAAGGGATGGGGATGGGGTGCAGGAAAAACTCCTGGGAGAAACATCAGGGGTGAAGACTGAGGATGAGGCTGGGACAGAAGACGAGACTGCTTCGGATTGCTATCCTGAATTTGTGCTTACAGATCGGGAGAAGGATGTGGCAGCTCTGCTGATCAAAGGATATAGCTATCAAAAGATCAGCGAAGAACTTTTTATCTCACTCTCCACCGCCAGAACCCATGGATATAATATCTATAAAAAAGCAGGTGTCAGCAACAAGGTCGAACTGACCAACCGAATGAAATACGGAAAATAAAGGCGGACAGCAGATCCACTGAAGAGACGCAGCGAATCTGCTGAAGTCATATTAAGATCCAATTACAGGCCGGATCAGCCTGCAATTTCATCGTCCTCATACAGATGAAGTAGTCAAAATATAATGAAAATAGAGCAAATCATGCAAACAGATGACTGGATTTCAGTTGTTTGACTGAGAGACAGATTCTTTTGATTTCGATATATTGGAACCATCCAAACAACATCAAATCAGGAGGAATTTATGAATTTCAGAAAATTGATGCTGAAAGCGGCAGCCTTTACAGCAGGGCTCATGATTCTATGTATCGTTGTTTCGCTGCCATTCTATTACTATGATATGTCTAAGCTGAAAGAAGCTTTGAATGAAGGGAGCAAAACCATTCCTTCCCCCTATGGAACCATTGAGTATATTGATATCGGAGAAGGAATCCCGATTCTGGTTTCTCATGGTACCATGGGAGGCAGTGATTTTGGTGCACTTCAGGCCAAGGGTTATCTCAGCGGCAAATATCGATTGATCGTACCCTCACGGTTCGGATATCTCCGGTCTGCCATGGCGGAGGATGCTTCCTTCGAAGCGCAAGCGGATTGTTATGCGTATCTGTTAGAGTCTCTTAATGTGGATCGAGTAATCGTTGAAGGCATGTCCGCAGGCGGTGTTCCGGCTATGCAATTTGCGGCACGTTATCCGGAAAAGTGCGCCGGTCTGATCTTGCTTTCTACAGTGGCGTATGCCCCTCCATCCGTTTATAAACCCCAAGATCTTCCCGTTCCCGGTTTTGTGTATGATACGATGCTGAAGTCCGACTATTTATTCTGGGTGCTGCTCAAGCTGACGCCCTCTGCCGTTCACAATATTGCCGGAGCATCGGAAAGCCTAAAGCGTAACTGCAGCCCGGAAGAACTGGAATTGCTGAGCCGGCTGGGCTGGTCTTTTCTGCCAGTCTCCCAGAGGTTTGAAGGCTGGAAGCAGGACAGCAAGAATATTAACGGCTTAACCGGATTGCCCCTTGATCGGATCAGTGCTCCAACCCTAATCGTAAGTGCGGATGATGATACTGTTGCACCTCAGGCCTGGAGTCGGTATACAGCAGAACAGATCGCAGGGAGCCGCCTTGTAACCTATGAAACAGGGGGCCATATGCTTCTGGGGCACATGGAAGAGCTGAGGGATCTGACCGGACGATTCATCGGGGAGGCTTATCATGCTGAAGACTCAGACTCAGAGGAACAATAAAAGGTTAAAAGTAATATTTTTCCAGCAACTTTAAAATATATTCTGCTCGATGCTTATACGTGTGGTTTTCTACGCTTATCGCTGCGTTTTCTCGGATCTTTTTCCATTCATCTTGATTCTTTTCGTAATAATGCACCAGTTCCATGGTTTCTTCAGGGGAAGAGGAAACGATCAGATCACGCCCGGGAACGAAAAGTTCTCGGATTGCTTTATTATCGGCAGAAAGAGCAAACCCGCCCGAACCTAAAATTTCAAAGGTACGCTTGGTAATCGTATGTGCATGGTTTTGTGTTACCAAATTGATAAAACTACTGTTATATGCGGCACAGGTGCGTTCATAGGGCATATAATTGTGGTAAGTCAAAGTAGGGACATCCATTCCGAGAATTTGTTTTACCGTGGCTGCGTAACCCGCGTCTCCGTAGAGGTGAATGGTGTATTTATTTTCAATCAGCGGTTTCAGCAGAATTTTCAGAGACTGGTACCGGTAATGATCAGGATGAGATTTTACAAACATGGAATAGGAATTCCCAATTAGGTTAATAAAATATTTATCGTTCTCATAGCCTTGCAGCGGCTGGTGGGAAACGGGGCTGTATGCGTAATGCATCATTTCGCAAGGGAAACCTTTTTCGATAATCAGTTCACGCATTTCCGGGCACATGGTCAGAACCAGGTCAGGCTTGGAATTATAGATGACATCCATTTCAATGCCATCTCCTGAGACCGAGGAAAAGTACTTGCTTGAAATGCCGTCGGTATCCCAATGGATATATTTCATGTGCTGTGGCCTGCTGCTTCCTACTACTTTCATCACTTCCGCCTTCAGCTCTATGGGGGTCCCCAGGGTGATGAGGAGGTCGGCATCTGTTGTGCTAAATATTTGCTGGATTTGATTTTCATTCGATGCGGAAATAATCTGCGCGTCGCAGCCCGCCTTTAGAAAACCCCACAGCATATCGACAGAAAACAATCTATTTCCAAGGATAAGAACTTTCATATGATACTACCTTTCACGCTTCCCTCAGGGGGAGGCTGTATATTATGATTTGTAGCAGCTGAAGTTGGTATTGCTATGGTTTGTTAATCGCTGCTATGTTCTCACTGTAGCGAGCTAAAAAGTATCGCTTATGCCATGGGCTGCTGTGAAGCGTGCTCAGGGCTTTCAGTCCCATCGCACCGTACTGCTTCACAAGACCTTCGTAATTCACCTTGACATTATCCTTTACGGCAAGCCGCTGTCCGGCAACAGCATGATAAACCACTGAATTATAATTAATCTTTGGGTGCCATGCACTGCGGGTGCCGTAGTAATAGTAATAGCCCAGCAGCATACTGTCATCCTCAAAGCATTGACGACCTCTCAGGAAAGCGGCATTGTAACCGCCGGTTTCCTTTAAAATAGAGGAAACATGGATGCAGGGATTTGTAAAGCCCGATACGATCTGATCGACGCAAAGCTCTGCAAGAAAATCTCTATACGAAGAAACGCTGTCTGGCAGTGCCACTGTCTTGTTCAAAAATGGCATTTGTCCCTGCTTATCTACGATTCCGCAGCTGATCATCGGCTCGTCATGCTCTCTTAGATATTGCACCAGCGCATCTTCCCAATTGGGAGGAAAGATCATATCCGGATGAAGCTCGCTGATAAATGTTGTTTCCGGTAGGTTAGACCAAATATATTCAAAACATCTTTGACGTCCTATTGTCGTGCCGACATTGAAGCCTTCTCCAATGATGTGACAATCAAGCTGACTGATTGATGTTAACGTTTTCAGTGCTTCGTTGCTCATAGAGCCTTGGTTGTAGATCACCAGGGTTTTATAGGTGCTCTTCTCCAGCGATTTCAGACAGTTGGCTGCAAGAATCATATCCTCCAGCGCTCGTTCCTGACGAAACATGAAAAGCAGCGTATGAACAAGGCTCAACTCAGGCGCCTCCCTTCTGAGGGGGAGCAGATGCCGGATCCACAATCGCGGGATGCGTATCAGGTTCGTTTGGATCAAAAATTTGATTGGCCCATACGAGCATTACCAGATCGGAACTCCCGGTGTTGACGATGTCGTGGGTATAACCCGGTGGAATATCAACCACCTCCAGCCGCTCGGCCGAGACAGGGTAAAGAAGAAGTTTCTCGTCCCCCAGTCTGCGGAATCGGATTAGGCCGGAGCCGAAGACAACGATGAGCTTCTCTGTTTTGGTATGATGCCAATGGCCGGCTTTCACCATGCCGGGTTTTGTGATATTGACCGATACCTGGCCGGCATCCTTTGACTTCAGTACTTCTGCGAAGAGCCCGCGATGGTCTTTGTGTTCCAGGAGCGGATAACGGAATTCCTCTTCCGGAAGATAGCTCAGGTAAGTGCTGTAAAGCTTACGGATCAATGGGTCGCTCACTTTGGGGACCGTGAGATTTTCTCTGCTTTGTGGAAAACTTCTTATGGTTTCCGCCAAGATTCCTACCGTAGTGTGGTAGACCGGATCGATTTCGCAGAAATCACCATTTCGCAGGGCCACTCCATGAAGGGATGCCGTAAATGTCTTCAAGACATCATCAATATACACCAGCGTCAATGCTGCTTTGGGATCGTCGATACGCAGTGGAAGTCCTCTGGCCGTATTATGACAGAATGTGGCGACAGCGCTGTTGTAATTCGGCGCACACCACTTGCCGAATACATTCGGCAAGCGATAGACGTAAATATCGGCCTGAGTTTCACGGCCGTAATCCAGAACCAGATCCTCTGCTTTCTTTTTACTTCGGCCGTAAGGGTTATCAAGAAGAGCCTGCACGGATGAAGAGAGCAGCACTGGTATTGTTCGACTTCCTTTTTTTAGCGCCTTCAAAAGTACCTCGGTAAGCAGATAGTTTCCTGCAAATCCGGACGCGTCGTCCGGACGGTTGATTCCGGCAAGATGGAAAACAAAATCACACGCAGAAGCGTATTGATGCAATACGGTTTCATCGTCTGGACGATCATATTTCAAAAGGTCGTCATAGCCCATGGCCTCTAAATGGGCGCACAAGTTTCTGCCGACAAAACCATTGGATCCGGTGATTAGTATCTTCATTGACTGTTCCACATCCTCAACTCCTCCGCAACATATTCGCAGTCCAGCAGTGTTTGCTTCAGTTCCTGAGCTGTGAGCCGATGGGTGTTGCTGGAATTGTACTCCTGCAGTTCCCCAAGGCTTCGATTCCCGTCACTGAAATATTTCGCATAGTTGAGCCCGCTTTCTTCTGCCGGTACGCGAAAATAATCAGACATATCCAGAGCAGCCGCTCGTTCTTCCCGGGTAAGCAGCGTCTCATGCATCTTTTCTCCCATTCTGACACCGATGGTTTCAATTTCGTTATCCACCTGGAAGAGCTCTTTTAAAATCTGTGCCAGGTCACCAATGGTTGAAGCGGGAGATTTCTTTACCATAAGATCGCCGGGCTTTGCATTCTGAAAGGCGAATAGAACAAGATCGATGGCCTCCTCTAAATTCATCAGAAATCGGGTCATGTCGGGGTCTGTTATCGTCAGCGGTCTTCCGCTTTTGATCTGTTCGATAAACAGAGGAATTACAGAGCCTCTTGACGCCATTACATTGCCGTAACGAGTGCCGCAAATCAGCGTATCTTTTGACGACCGAGATTTGGCCATAAAGATTTTCTCCATGATCGCTTTGGACATTCCCATCGCGTTCACCGGATAGACTGCCTTATCTGTGGATAGGCAGACTACCTTTTTAACACCCTCCTCTATGGCAGAAGACAGCACGTTTTCCGTGCCAAGGGCATTGGTTTTCAGAGCTTCCAGAGGAAAGAATTCACAGCTTGGTACCTGTTTTAGCGCTGCTGCGTGAAAGATATAGTCAACGCCTTGTACGGCGTTTTTTACACTGGTAATATCCCGGACATCTCCGAGAAAAAATTTCAGCTTGTTGTTGCTGTATGCTTTTCGCATATCGTCTTGTTTTTTTTCATCACGGGAGAAGATTCTGATCTCAGCGATTTCCGTATCAAGAAACCGTTTGAGTACGGCATTGCCGAAAGAACCTGTTCCACCAGTGATGAGAAGCGTCTTGTCTTTGAACATAAGTCAATCCATTCCTTTTCTACATAATCCTTATGTATGGAGGCACCGTTCGTTAGGACGTTATCTCTTGATGTATCGAGGCATGCGGCAGCTTTCGGAATGCAGCAAAGGCATTTGATCCTTTTGAATCCCGAAGCTCGAATGATATAGTATATTCGTTGTTTTCGCAGAGTGAAATTTGTCCAGTGAAAGCGGTATGAAAATTGAAGTGATTGAGTTATTCAATTGACAATTCCAGAAAAAGGGAATATGCTGAGTATGTTATACAACTGACGGAAGTGGAATTGACCACAGGAAGTATAACGTAGGGAAGCCGACCGTCTGGGCAATGTTGCTTGGATTGGCGGTTTTTTTATTGATAATGATAAGGCCGTCACGGAAAAGCAAAACAAATCAAAGCAGAGTAGAACATTGTGCGTAAATCAATGATTTACAGTGCCCTCTGAACGGGGAGTTGTCAGAGGGACGAAAAGCCTTAGCGGGCTTACGGTGCAAGGTTCGCATCCCGCTGCTGCATGGGGAGAA
>JAQSXD010000079.1 GCA_029266295.1 Bacillota bacterium
TGAATACAAGCTGGCGAAAAAAATCTGCGACAGCATTCCTTCTGTGGAGATGTTCCGTATGCTTGGTTCGGGAACGGAAGCCTGCATGGCAGCAGTTCGTGTTGCACGATTGGCTACCAAGCACAAAAATATTTTAAAAATGGGCGGAGCCTATCACGGCTGGAGCGATCAGCTCGCTTACGGCATCCGTATCCCAGGTTCGAAAGGCACTCAAGCCAGCGGCGTTCCGGGTTACATTTTCAAACATACCCAGGAGTTCTTCCCCAATGATCTTGACGATCTGGAAAAAAAGCTGAAAAACAACAAGCTCACCGGAGGTACCGCGGCGGTATTTATTGAGCCTGTTGGCCCCGAAAGCGGTACCCGCCCCGTCGACCGCTTCTTTAATCAGGGCGTAGAAAAGCTGTGTAAAAAATACGGTGCCCTTCTCGTCTTTGATGAGGTCGTCACCGGATTCCGCATCGGCATGTCCGGTGCACAAGGCTACTTCGGAGTTTCCCCTGACCTGACCATACTTGGCAAGGTCATTGCCGGAGGCTATCCCAGTGCGGGAGGTCTGGGGGGCAAACAGGAATACATGAAATATCTTTCTACGGGGATCAGCGGCAACGCCAAGCATAAGAAAGCTTTGGTAGGCGGCACGATGGCAGCAAATCCTCTCAGCTGTGTTGCCGGGTATCATACCCTTTGTGAAATCGAACGAACCGGAGCTATTGAAAAAGCAGGGAAAATCGGTGATCTGCTGACGGAAGGTCTGAAGAAGCTCATCGAAAAATACAGTCTCCCCTTTGTTGCCTTTAATCAGGGTTCCATCTGTCATCTGGAAACGGTAGGCGCTCTGCATTTTGCCATCGACTGGTCGAAGCCATGGCAGATCCCGGATGTTCTGAAACAAACCTCACTGAGAAAACAGGAAATGGAGCACGTAGGTGCAGCCTATATGGCCGAGGGACTCGTTACTCTTGCCGGGAGCCGTCTATACACCAGCGCAGCTTACAGCGAGGAAATGCTGCCGGATGTACTAAGCAGGTTTGAAAAGGTATTTCAGCACATGGCCAAAATGGCGTAAAGCCAGGATTCAGGAGGATTGAAATGAAAGAAAGCCAAGTGTCTCCCTACCGCTGGGTCGTTCTTCTGTCCATCGTCCCCATCATCATCTCCACCGAGATGATGTGGCTCTCCCTGGCACCGATTTCCAGCCTTGCTGAGTCATATTACGGGGTCTCCGGGTATCTGATCACCCTATATACCATGAGTTATATGATCATGTTTGTCCTTTTTTGCATACCAGCATCATGGGTCATTGACCGGTACGGTTACCGCTGCTCCCTGATCATCGGTTCGCTTCTGACAGCGAGCTTCGGGGTATTTAGAGCCTTCTTTGCCGATCAGTTTACCGTTGTGCTGATTGCTCAGTTCTTTATCGCGGCGGGGCAGCCCTTCTTGCTGAACATTTCCACCAAGGTTCCCGCAAATTGGTTTCCACTTTCAGAGCGGGCAACAGCTGCCGGAATTCTGACCATGGCACAATATGTAGGTTTCGCTCTCCCCATGGTCATTGCGCCTGCGATGGCATCGGAAAAAGGCATTCCTGCAGTTCTGACGGTATTTGCGGTGATTTCTGCATTCTCCGCTGCAGTTTCCACGCTTCTTACAAGGGAAAGGCCGGCAGTTCCACCGCCGGGTCCCGTTTGGGAAAAGGAAGATTTCAGTCTTACCACGCTGCGGGGACTGCTGAGGAACCAGCCGTATCTGCTGGCTCTTATGCTTTGTTTTCTGTCCATGGGCGTCTTCAATACGCTTCTGACCCTGCTGGAATCCATCCTTCTCCCAAGGGGCATTAGCTCCGTAGATGCAGGTACCATCGGTGCTGTTTTTGTGGCAGCAGGGGTACTTGGTGCTGTGCTGCTCCCGATCATCTCCGACAAGCTCCGCATTCGCGTTCCCTTTCTTGTGATTTCCCTTACAGCGCTTGTTCCTCTTTATCTGGGAATCACCTTTCTTTCCTCGTTTCCGGTTCTCTTGCTGATTGCTGCTGCAGCAGGCTTTTCCATCATGGGCGTAGCCCCTATCTTGTTTCAGCATGGCTCCGAAACCGCGTATCCGGTGCAGGAGGGAACCTCTCTTGGAATGATTCTTCTGATGGGTCAGATTTCCGGCGTGCTCTTTGTCTTCCTGTTTGAGGTTATGCAATCGTCTGCCGGCTCGATGATACCGCCCATGCTTACGCTCGTTGCCATAACCGCAGCCGAAATCCCGCTGGCATTAAAAATGAAGGAATCCCCTTTTCTGGAACGCAAACTGTCTCCGGACGAGAAGGGAATCAATCACTGATGAGCACTCATGTAATCGCCTATGACGTAGGCACAACTGGAATTAAAACCTGTCTATTTGAAATATCCGATCACAAAATTCATCTGATTGCCAGTGCAATGGAGGCGTACTCCCTGTTTCTCCTGGAAGACGGAGGCGCGGAACAGGACCCGGAGGAATGGTGGCAGGCTATGTGCAGCACAACCCGGCAAGTATTAAAGGAGAGCGGGGTCTCAGAAGATGCAATCCGCGGAATCTCCTTCTGCGCTCAGATGCAAGGGCTGGTTCTGGTTGATGATCAGGGTAACCCGGTGCGCCGTGCAATGAGCTACATGGACAGCAGGGGCGGGGAGGAAATGAAGAGGCGAATCATGAAAGGATTTAAAATATCCGGCCTCAATGCAGTCAAACTGCTGCGCTCCATCAAGATCAGCGGTGCGGTTTCCGCCAGTGCAAAGGATCCGGTGTGGCGATACAATTGGGTGAAGACAAATGAACCGGAGGTTTTTCGTAAGGTTTATAAGTGGCTTGATGTGAAGGACTTTCTGCTTTGTAAAGCAAGCGGCAGGTTCGTCATGTCGGAAGACAGCGCCTTTGCAACCCTGCTCTACGATACGCGCAAGGGAAAAAAAGCCTTTAGCCGCGAGTTATGCCACATGATGGGCGTCCATAAGCAGCACCTTCCCGAAATCTGCAGATCCACCGACATTGCCGGTACCATCACAGAAAAAGCAGCCCTTGAGCTTGGGCTGCCCGCAGGGGTTCCTGTCTTCGCTGGAGGTGGAGATGCCTCACTCATCGGCGTCGGCGCCGGAGCCGTATCCGAGGGGGACACCCATATTTATATGGGTACTTCCGGCTGGGTTTCTACAGTGGTTAAAAAACAGATCCTTGATATCAAAAGCATGATTGCATCCATTGTTGGAGCAGACCAGAGCTCCTTCCTCTTCTTTGCTGAGCTCGAAACCGCTGGCAAATGCCTCGAATGGGTACGGGATCACCTTGCCCTGGATGAAATCGGCATGTTCCTCGAAAAGAAAAATATCTGCGATAATCCCGAAAGTATCCATAAAAGTCTGTACGATTACATGATGTATAGCATAAAGGATGTCCCGCCAGGAAGCGGCGGCGTTATCTTCACTCCCTGGCTCCATGGAAACCGATGTCCTTTTGAAGATCCCAACGCAAGGGGCATCTTTTTCAATATCGGTCTGGAAACGGGAAAAACAGAAATGATTCATGCCGTCTTGGAAGGCATCTGCTATCATTTGAGATGGCAGCTAGAAGCCATGGAAAAGAGTGCAAAGACCTCAAGAACCATCCGTTTGGTCGGAGGCGGTGCCCTTTCTCCCCTGACCTGCCAGATTTTGTCCAATATTTTAAACCGAGAGATCGAGACCGTAGATAGCCCTCAGAATGTTGGAGCGGTGGGTGCCGCGGCAGTGATTGCTGTAGGACTGGGAATCATTGAAAGGATAGAAGACGCAAAAAAGCTGATTCCGGTCCAAGGCAGATACTTGCCCCAAGTGGAACATACCTCCTTATATGATGAATCCTTCCGCGTGTTCAAATCCCTTTATAAAAACAATGCGGCAGCCTTCAAGACCTTAAACAGCAATAGCCGATAAGCTTAAGAAAGGGTCCTCCTAGTGGCAAAACAAAAGTGAGCTGATGCTCACTTTTATTTTACCTTTGAAGGAATTTTATCAGTCAATGCTTGTCCTCAATTACCATCTCTTCCAAAGATCCTCTTGGTAATCTCCCTGGCGGTTTCTGTGGCTGCAATCCCGCCCTGAGCTGTTTCTCGCAGCTGGACGGGAAGCATCTTGCCTGTCTTATACATAGCCTCGATGACCTCATCTGCCGGAATGGGAAATTTCATTCCCCCCAACGCCAGATCGGCACTGAGCAGTGCATTCACCGCCTGAGAAGCGTTTCGTTGAGCACAAGGGATCTGAACCAAGCCAGCCACCGGGTCGCAGACGAGCCCCATAATGTTCACCAGAGAAAGGGAAAAAGCCTCCAGTACGATGGCCGGAGTTCCTCCTTTCAGCTCTGCAGCTCCTGCCGCTGCCATGGCGGCCGCCACACCGCATTCCGCTTGGCAGCCCCCCTCCGAACCAGCAACGGTGGCATTTTCCATCACAATGGCGCCAAGACCGGAAGCCGTAATCAGCGCCAGGATTACATCCTCTTCTGACCGTTCAAGCTTTTCTCCCACCGACATCAGCACTGCGGGTACAATACCGCAGGATCCGGCGGTGGGCATAGCGCAAATCCTCCCCATGGAAGCATTTACTTCGCTGCAGGACAAGGCTCTTGCCATTACCGTATTGATAAAGGTTCCGCAAAGGGTGTCTCTTTCCAGCGCATAACGATACTGCGCAGACGCGATTCCCGTCACGAGACCTCCTTCAGAAGGAAGGGGCTGCTCCAGCGCCTTTTCGGCGGAAGCCAGCATAATTCTGTATCTGTCCTTCATGGTTTCCATGATTTCCGGCCGGGAAGCTCCGCTGCTCTTCATCTCTTTTTCAATTACAATTTCATGGATGGGAACCTTCTGCGCTTCCGTCATCTGGAGAAGCTGCTTACAACTGTGATACATTCCTTTCCCTCCTGTTACACTCCGATAAATTTCACATCATAAATGTCGGGATGGGCTTTCATTTTGTTCAAAAGTTCTTCCGCTGCCACCTCATCTACCTCTATGACACAGGTGGCATCCTCACTTCGGTTTTTTCTGCTGACTTTCATTGTAGCAATATTAATGCCGTGTTCCGCCAGAACCTTGGTGATATGACTCAGTACGCCGCACTTATCCTGCTGCCTGATGAAAAACGCAGGCAGATTTCCCGTGAGCTCCACTTCGTACCCATCGATCCTGCTGATCAACACGGTTCCGCCGCCAAGGGAGGAGCCGTCAATTTCGCACAGCAGCCGTCCCTCCCGATAGAAGCCGATTCGAACGGAGTTTTCATGAATTCCGGACAGCTCGGTTCTATGAAACTCAAAATCCAGATGCTTTTCGGCAGCAAGCGCAAAGGCCTGTCCCAAGGCTTCATCATCCTCTCGGATTCCCAGAACTCCAGCCAGCAGCGCTTTATCCGTTCCATGCCCCTTTCCCGTATCTGCGAAGGATCCATGTAAGCCGAAGGATACAAAATCAAAACTGTCTGCAAGTTTTGCAGCAATCCTCCCAAGCCGCGCCGCTCCTGCGGTATGTGAGCTGGATGGCCCAATCATGACAGGCCCGGCAACCTGAAAAATACTAACACTCATTTCATAGCCCTCTCTTATTTTTTACGATCGAAGCAAAAGCCTTTCTGTCTATCTTACTTATCATGGCAATTTTACAGGAATTCAATTCCCAATTCCACTTTTATCTTCCGAATCGCTTGCGACTTTGAGCCTCGAAGCTTGTTGAAATCGGTTATTGCTTGACGTAATTTGTTTATAAATTCAAAAGGGCGTCAGCAATAAACGGCAAATTGTGATCTGTCTGTTACGGTAAGATACTTTTGACCGAAACATAACTGATCAATCCCGGATATGCCTATTTCTGGAGATGGGCATGTCCGGAATTGGTTGCTTCCCATTGGAATTGATTCAATGGAATTCGAAAACAGCTGCGGATTCGGCCGTGGCATGGATTTCTTTGATAAAAGAGGGATTTGCAGATGACTTTGAGTTGTAATTTAAAACGGTATCGGAAAGAGTCTGGGCTAACACAGCAGGATTTGGCAAAGCGATCCTCCTTGAGTTTCAGCATGGTCAGCAAGCTGGAAAGCGGCGAACAAACCAATCCATCCTTTGGCACTCTAAAAAAGCTTGCCGATGGGCTGGGGATCAGTCCTGCTGACCTTCTCATGAACTCCTTGTCCATAGAAGAGCAAATTGATGAATACATTGCGTACAAACGCGGACTGAACGGTCCCGGCGGAATGGGTGAAGTCAGCAGGACGAGTGGAATCGGTCATTTCTCAGAATCGGAGTCAAAAAAAAAGCAAGAAAGCCCCGATATTAATTTTCTCAGAAGCCTTTCTGCAATCAACACAATCCCAAAGCCCGTAGATAGTGATGAAGATTATCTGTCGTTTCTGCGCAGCCGGCCTGAGTTAAAACGCCTCTTTTTTGCCTCAAAGAATGCTTCTGCGGAGGAAATCGAACGGGCAATCGAGTATTTTGAATCCGCAAAAGCATAACCGTCAATGCTTCTTAATTCATTGTCTGTTTATTTACAAGTCTGCCTAACCCTGCGAAGGTTTCGCTCAGACAGTTAAAAAGCAGCTGGTCTGCATACAGCTTGTTATAGTCTCCCCTGATATCAATGATAGTGGGAATGTACTTGGCCAATCGGTGAAAGGGATTGTTCATGCTATGATCAAACGGCAGTGCAAGCGCTTTGATGATCTCATCTTCCATGACAGATACGCAATTCTTAATCATCTCTGCTTCTTCCGAAGGAAAACTGCTTTCAATCCGCTCTGTCATGAGATCAAAGAGTACTGAGGATATGGCCTTGTTAAACCGTCCATCCCTGTTCAGTACAAAATAATTGATCAGATCTACCCCGTAGATCATGTAAAAAGATGCCAGAAGCGTCGCATGATAATCTTCGCTAATATTCTCCCGAAAGGCTTTATCATTTTCCCTTGCATACTGCAAAACCGCATCGAACATTTTTGATGCAAAAACTTCTGCCAAACCCTTCTCATTCTGTCCATTCATAAGTGGTGACTCCCCAATCGTCCAATTCTATCATAGCATCGGTCGGCAAATTCCGTTATAACGTTCGAACCGTTGCCTATCCCCTATACTATTAATATACCCATTTTTTCGCTTTTTGTCTATTTGATTCTCCAGCGAATGCCTTATTCGCTCCCCTTGGCGGTATCACTCAAATGACACTGACAGCGGATTTCTGTCAATGGAACGCACCGATTTCGAGTTGTCGATTTGCACAGGCAAATCGTCGCTGCTCTGGTCATATTGCCCCGCAAAGACTAGGCCGTCTTTGTCATAGATCATCAAATACGTACTGTGGGAAGCAAAATACTGATACTCGCCGCTCCCCTGCCTAGAGGAGGTGTACGGCTGGTAAGCTGCAACCGCCAAATGGGAACCGTCGAAATCCATTGCAGCTGTATCAAGCTGAAGCTTTTCACCAATCTTGCCGTACTGATTGAAGTTGCCTGCAAACTTGAGTGCAAAGAGTCCGTCCGAACCGCGCTGAAGCAGCAGAAAATGATAGTCGCTGAGCGTCACAACCAAAAAAGAATCATATTCTTTAACATTCCACAGACCCAAGTCTTCCTCAGCTTCCCCAAGCTTGGATTTCTGGATCAGCTCCATTGTTTCCATATCGATGACAGAAAGCATGACTGCTTTATTTTCCCTTGTGAACAGAAGCAAACGCTCTTCTTTGGGATCTTTTATCAGATTAAGCACTTGCTCGGTTTCCTTCAAAGGATAGCCTCTGTGCAGGTTCTCTAAGGAAGACTCGATTCCTTCTTTTGTTTCTGTAAACGGCAGGAAGTAAATACCGGAAATACCTGCGGGCAGCGTTATCTGCTCGTCGTTTTCCCCAGACACCGATATCGCAAAGTAACCGCCGGACTCTGTAACTGCTGCACTGCCGGCAGATATTCTAAAATCACCTTTGATAGAAGACTGTTCGACATAATTGACTGCACCATTATTCCCCTTTGTAATGGCAACACGAACCTTATGATCCTGAGGTACGGGAATTTTGAAATAATCCGCCATATCATGTTGTGCAGAATAGAGTGTGTTGCGACCCTCTGACAGGTACACCTCCAGCGTTACCGGATAGAATCGGTAATAATCCGCAAGGAAAAGCTCCTCTTCATAGGTTTCACCATTTGGCGTTCGTTTTGCCACATCTACTGCAGCCTGGCGCGGCAGGTCATCCCAATCGTCTTTTGAAAGATCAATGTCTCCACTCATGGCGAAATTGATATTTGTATAGAGCTGCAGCTCAGAGGGCCTGACTTCATCCTCTCGCTCCTGCGCCTGAGAATATCGATAATCACTTTCGACGGACAGGTCAGATCCCATTCGATACGTTGTATTCCAGAACATATGATAGCCGTAATGGGTTTGATTCATAACGGTAACGCCCTCTGCCGCACACCGGTCTCCGTACAGTACGGTTTCCTTCACCGAGATTGCATCTTTTCCCTCACTCACGAAGCCGAAAGCATAATGAAAGATCCCAGTCGACAGTGCCAGTAGA
The DNA here is from genome assembly GCA_029266295.1 of Bacillota bacterium. Classification (GTDB taxonomy): domain Bacteria; phylum Bacillota; class Clostridia; order Peptostreptococcales; family Anaerovoracaceae; genus Anoxybacterium. Next base: position 8,570 of record JAQSXD010000079.1, read on the forward strand.
ACGATGCTCAATATCATACTTTTTTTCATATTCCGTCCCCTATTCTTCATCCGTTAGGTCGCTCAACGCCCTGCTGACCCGGTCTGCCTTATACTGATAGGTCTCCTTTACATATCCAACCAGAGTCTTTCCCTCATCTTCCAGATCTGTCATGAATACGTCCCCTGCAATCTGACCGTGACGAATCAGAACGGCACGGCTGATAAAAGCCTCCACCTCTTCAAGCAGATGGGTAGAAAGGAGCACCGTTTCCTCCGGTTCAAGAATACCGCTTAAAACTTTATAGAAATCTTCCCTGTTGAAGATGTCATTGCCTGCAAAGGGTTCATCCATCAGAATGTAATCCGCACCCTGACACAAAGCTAAAATAACTTCGAACTGATTTTTCTGACCTGTCGAAAAACTCTTTAGCGGTTTATGCTCCGGAAGATTAAAGAATTCCATCAGCCCGCGGTATCGCTTTTCTCGGAAATACGGAAAATGCATTTCATAGAACTCTTTATGAGCGCTGGTCGTCAGGTTTGGGAAAAAGGAATGCTCACTGGTGGCAAAGGAAAGCCTGGCAATGTTTTTCCTTGTGATCGCCTCACCATCCAGAGTGATTTTCCCTTGATACTGCAAAAAACCGAGGATACATTTCATCAGGGTTGACTTGCCTGCACCATTTTCTCCGAAAAGGCCGATGATTTCTCCCGGTGCCAAAGTCAGATCGATCTGCGTCAGCGCTGTTTTACCGATATATGATTTACTTAAATTACGAATCTCCAACATAGCTCTACTCCTAAATACGCCTTCCGGCCTCAAAATAAGCATCCCAGATTTTTCCCCACTGATCCGGTGTAAGGCAAACCTCCGGAGTCACCAGCAGATAAATTCCAAAGTAGGCAGCCAGCAGCACCGCTGCAATACACATGGATAAGACCGCAGCCAGAACCGGCAGGCCGAAACACCTTCTCCAAAGTTCCAAGCGATCCGGCAACCTTTTCATCAGGTAGATGCTCTTGCTGCCTTGAAAGTGGTAGAGGTAGTGATACGCCAGCAACCCCGCCATGCTCAGCGCTGTAATCAGAAACCCTGAAAGGCTGGTCCCGAGAAGCTCAACAAAGTCCGGCATGATCACCCCATCCATTAAAACCTTTTTACCGGCAATATAGGTAAATAGCCCATGATAAGCATTTGACAGGTAAATTAAGAAAACCATGCTGTAGAGAAAGCTTGCTGCCAGCAAGATATTGATCCATTTTAATTCCTGACGCAAATCGATTCCTGCTGGAACAAAGGCTAATATTTGTTTTTCTTTAACGTTTATCATCTTCATGAATTCACCTTATCCTTACTCCTTATTCTTTATACAGCCCCACCCGGAAGATGGAATAAAGGGAAAACGCTGCTGTTGTCAACGCAATTACCATTATGGTGAGATCCGAACCAAGGTGACCCAAATCAGCGGGGAAAAAGACGATGGTTAACGCCGCCAGCAATGCTACCGCAACACCTCGTTCCCCTCGTCTCTGTTTCTGAGCAAAACATGCCGCTGTGATTCCAAGACTGAAAATCAGAGCAACGTTTCGCAAGAGACGGCTGGTTTCCTCCAAAGGCAGCAGACTATGCAAAAAACTGCTGCGATGAAAGGCCAGGAAGAGCGTCTGGCTATTAAAAAATATCGGCTCCATATCGTCGATATAGAGTTTGCTTAGCAACAGCACAACCGCAAGCTGCGCTGCCCAGAACATGCAAAGCGCGAGCATACTGTTGACTCCCCACAGAAGTACAATCGCCTCTTCCCGAACGGAAAGCCTCTGGATCGTATATCTTACCCTGCTTCCCGAAAATTCATATCCTACAAGACTTAGAATTCCACAAACAAGCAGAAACGCCCCCCCGCTAACCAATGGAATTCCGCTGCTCTGAATCAACTCTTCCAAGAGGACAACCTTATTTTCACCCGCCCGCTGGAGCTGCATCCAGAATAAAACGCCTTCTGCAGCGGCCATCAGAAGAAACACCCCTGTAATTTTGTATATCGTGCTTCTCACCGCCACCAGAAAAACAGAAACATAGTGACTCATCTCATTACTCCTTATCTAAAACCCTGATAACGCTCCATCTCAATCCCAAAGCCTGCTGATCAGGCAGGCGGCCTCCTCCTTTGAAACCCCCATTTGTTTCATGGCGGTAATCAGTGACGTTACGTCGCTTTCCAGCAATTGAGTCCGGATCAGGACTGCCTGCTCCTCGTTAACCGTCACATAGCTTTTCGCCCCTGACCGGGATTCGATTAGCTGCTCTTCCTCCAGCATACGATACGCCTTCTGAACTGTATTTGGATTCACGCCAAGAAGACTGGAAAGTACACGTCTTGAAGGAATTTCATCCTGATCCCGTATCGTTCCTGCTATAATACCCCTTTTGATATATAGGATGATCTGTGTGTAAATAGGACTTCCGTCCTCCATTTTAAAATGTTCAAAGGATATCATTGAACTCAACCTGCTATCTTTCATAT
>JAQSXD010000080.1 GCA_029266295.1 Bacillota bacterium
CTTCAGCTGACCCGCTTCTTCAAGGAGGCTTTCTTGATCTTTACCGTCCTATTGATTTTTCCGTCCTGATTCCGGAAGTCAGCTTTAGAGGCAGTATGGCTGCGGAGCCTTTCGGCATCTTGGTTACACCGCTTTTTGCAGTGATTACTATGGTGCTGCTCGTCCTGGCTGCTCTCATTCTTTTGAGACTTTTCGGCGGAACCTATCAGGAAAGAAAATACGGAACCTGGGACTGCGGTTTTAAGGAATTAAATCCTCGTATGCAGTACAGCGGAACTGCCTTTTCCAAACCCGTCAAGATTGTATTTAAGATCTTTTTCCGCTCCTCAAAGGATCTGAAGCGAAGCGGAGATGATTTTTATCATCCTAAGTCCATGGAATATACCATAATAACAGAGTCACCCTTTGAAAAATATTTCTACGTGCCTCTTCTTTCCTGGATTACAGGCTGGTCAAGAAGGCTGAAATTTATGATACAGACGGGCAGTGTTCACACCTATTTGCTTTACATTTTCGTAGCAGTACTGGTTCTCATGCTGTATAACAGAATGGTTTAGGAGGGGATTTCTATGTCAGTTTTTACACCGGACTTGATTTCAGGTCTTATCTCAAACTTCATACAGTTTATCCTGCTCCTGCTCCTTGCGCCCCTTTCGGGAGGCATCATCAAAAAGGTGAAGGCGCTGTCACAAAAGCGCAAAGGCGCTCCGGTGCTTCAGATGTACTTTGACCTTTGGAAGTTGATTCGCAAGGAATCCGTGGTTTCGGATACTGCTTCGTGGATTTTTAAAGTCACACCTTACATTGTTTTTTCCGCATCTGCAACAGCGGCTTTGCTGGTACCTGTTACCACCCTGCTCCCATCCGCAGTTTCCGGGGATATCCTGCTGCTGATCTATTTACTGGCCCTTGGCAGGTTTTTCATGTGCCTATCGGCCCTTGACACCGGAAGCACCTTTGGCGGAATGGGCGCGAGCCGTGAGTCAATGATTTCTGCATTGATCGAACCTTCGATGCTCGTATCGGTCTTTACGGTGGGCTTGATCTCAGGATCCACAGCCATCGACGAAATGATGGCTGCCATGAGAACGATCGGAAATCCGCTGCTTCATCCTGTCTACATTCTTTGCTTTTTCGCCATGATCATCATTATTCTGGCGGAAACTTCCAGGATTCCGGTGGATGATCCTTCCACTCACTTAGAACTCACCATGGTACACGAAGCCATGCTCCTTGAGTATTCCGGCCGTCAGCTGGCACTGATGGAATACGGCGCAGCCATCAAGCAGCTTATTTTTCTGACGCTGCTGGTGAATCTCTTTCTCCCCACGGATCAGCTGATTGCTCTGGCAGGAATTTCCGGAGCCAGTGCTGCGGTCGATGCGGTTGGGGTTGCCGGAATTACAGCCGGAGCTGGGGCTGCTGGAGCTGTAACTGGTACTGCTGCCAGCGCTGTATCGGCAGCAGCTGTTATAGTAGCCTTAGTTCTATATATCTTGAAAATAATCCTCGCATCTCTCGTCATCGCGGTTACGGAGATCAGCACGGTAAAATTTCGTTTTTTCAGCATACCCAATCTTGCAGCACTGTCCTTCATTCTTGCATTTTTGGGCTTCCTGCAATATTTTGTACTGGGGAGGTAGTTCATGATGGATTCTTATTTTGACATTTTATCGGCACTCATCCTCTTGTCATCCTTTTTATTGATGTCTCACAAGAGGATCAAGTCCTACATCAAAACCTTCCGCATTCAATCGTCACTCATCGCCCTTACCGCCGGCATCATGGGCATGGACAGCCTGATTCGGGAAGGCAGCTTCGATATCCTGATCGTATGTGTGATCATCGTGCTGCTCAAGGTAATCTATATTCCCCGTCTGCTGCATCGCACCTACGGAACCGTGGAATATAAGGTGGAAAAGGACTTTTATCTGAATATCCCGCTGCTGATTCTGATCTGCTGCGGACTGGTGGTCTTCGCTTACTTCTCCGTATCCAACATCGGAAGCTTGGACGGAGCTCATCTGAACCTCCAGGTGGTCAATTCTTTGTCCGTGATTCTGATCGGCTTCTTCTTTATGATCAGCCGAAAGAAAGCCATCGGTCAGATGATCGGTTTTCTGGTCATTGAAAATGGGATCTTTGTCACTGCTTTCTTCTCCACCCACGGAATGCCCTTTGTCGTAGATATCGGGATCTTCATCGATATGATTACGGCAATTCTCATCATGGGCGTAATGGTGACCAGAATTAATGAGAAATTCGAATCAATCAACCTAGATAAGCTGAAAAACCTGAAAGGATAGATATTATGGGATTGTTCTTATGGCTCACGCCTCTTTTGGCTGCATTGCTGTCTATTATAATCAAAAAGACAAAGCTCCTCCACGCGGTCAGCATCCTCAGTGCCACCACCCTACTGTTTCTGGCAGGATACGCTACAGTAGCTGTGACGGCGAACGGTACGCTGCAATACCCGTGGTTTTGGAATCTATTTTATATCGATGCGCTCAGCGTGATTCTGCTGGATATCGTGGCAGTGATCAGTCTTTTCGTTTCGGTTCATGCCGTTGGTTATCTAAACGGAGAATTGAGGCAAGGGACTCTGCGGGAAAGCAAGATTCGTCTGTTCTACCTTCTGATGCACACCTTCCTGTTCACCATGGTTCTTGCTCTGACGGTAAATAATCTGGGCATCCTATGGATTGCTATTGAGGGAACGACGCTGGCATCAACCTTTCTGGTTGGCTTTCATAATGACAAACACACCCTGGAAGCCGCATGGAAGTACGTGATTATCTGTTCCGTGGGAATTGCGGTGGCACTCGTGGGGATTATATTCCTGCACCTCTCTTCGGTGGATCTGATCGATCCTAACCGTGCGCTGCAGTGGACTGTCCTCTATCAGAATGCTGAACATTTAAACAGCCCTGTTCTCAGACTCTCGTTCCTCTTTATCCTGATTGGATTTGGAACGAAAGCGGGACTGGCCCCCATGCATACCTGGCTGCCAGACGCACACAGCCAGGCGCCGTCACCCATCAGTGCCCTGCTTTCCGGCGTTCTTCTCAACAGTGCACTTTATTCGGTGATACGGGTGCTGTCCATTGTCAATAAAAATTTGGGAGACAGTCATTTTACCGGCAGAATCATGATCGGCTTCGGCGTCCTTTCCATTGCTGTTGCGGCACTGTTTATCCTGACACAGCGGGATTACAAGCGACTTCTGGCTTACTCCAGTATCGAGCATATGGGTGTGATTACTCTGGCAATGGGAATCTTTACGCCCATATCCATTTTCGCGGGACTATACCACATGATCAACCATTCCCTTACAAAATCAATGCTGTTTCTGGCATCGGGAAATATCCTGCAAAAATACGGAACACGAAATATCACCGGGGTTCGTGGCCTGGCAAAAGTACTGCCCGTCTCGGGCACCGCCTTTTTTCTAGGACTTTTCGCCATCTCCGGTGCACCGCCCTTCAGTATCTTTGCCAGTGAAATCAGCGTATTTCTCTCCGCTTTCGCTGAAGGACGCCCGTTACTTGGGGCTGTCGTCATCTTGCTCCTAGCCGCTGTTTTTGCGGGAATCGCCGCTGCACTCTTCCGCATCTTTTTCGGAGAGGCACCGGATTCCTGTAAGCCAGGTGAGACGAATCTTCCCGGAGCCATCGTTCTGATCCTGATGCTAATCTTGATTTCTGTATCGGGGCTGTATCTTCCCGCTCCCGTAAAAGAACTGCTCACTTCTGCTCAAGAGATTATCGCCTGGAACGGAACAATATGAGGTTTATGATGAACAAACAAGAAAGCAATTCTAACAAAATAAAACCAAATGAATCGCACGCCGGAATAACCGCCCTCCAAGAAGAAGTTCATGCCCGGTTCCCGGAACTTGCAAAGTCTGAAATTCATGGCAATACCCTCTATCTGGAAGCAAATGCCGCTTCGTATCAGACGATCTGCAAAGATCTGAACGGGCAGTTCGCCTTTCCGCTGGTATCCATGTTTGCGTCGGATGATCGAGCAAGAACAGGCTGTTTCAATATCCATACAGTGTTTGCCAATCGACAGTCAGGCATTCTGATCAGTGTCGCCCTGCCGATTGACCCATCAACCTGTGCCTTTCCGTCCTTATGTGATCTGATCCCTGCAGCGGCACTGTATGAGCGGGAAATCCATGATCTTTTCGGGCTTCGCCCGATGGGTCATCCCAATCCAAAACGGCTGGTGTTTCATGGCAACTGGCCGAAAAACCAATATCCGCTGCGCAAAGAGTTTCCCGCGGATCAGCGGCCCGACTTTACTGATGAAAAGATCGAATTCACTAGGATAGACGGAGAGGGCGTCTATGAAATACCGGTAGGCCCCGTCCATGCTGGAATCATCGAGCCCGGTCATTTCCGATTCAGTCTGGCTGGAGAACCCATTCTCAACCTGGAAGCACAGCTTTATTTTGTCCATAAGGGGATCGAAAAGCTCATCGAGGGGAAAACCATCGAACACGGTTTCTATCTTTCCGAGAGAATCTCAGGGGATGAGACCTTCACCAATTCCCTCACCTACTGTCAGGCGGTGGAGAAAATTGCAGGGATTCAGGTTCCTGCCAGAGCTTCTTATACCAGAGTCTTATTTGCGGAACTGGAACGGGTTACCAGTCACTTGGGCGACCTTGCAGGAATCTGTCAGGATGTGGCTTACGGATTTGCTTCCTATCAGTTTAAGATGCTTCGAGGTTGGAGCTACCGAATCGCCGATGAATTGTGCGGAATGCGCTTTTTAAGAAGTGTGAATACACCCGGCGGAATTCGGAGGGATTTTATCCATGGGAAGGGAAAAAATCTCACAAGGCTTCTGACCGAGCTTAAGAAGGAGCTGACTGAAACAGAAGCAATCGTAATGCATAACAGCCTCTTTATCGACCGGATAGAAAATACAGGAATTCTGAAAAATAAGATCGCGGTGGATCTCAATGCCACAGGACCTGGCGGAAGAGCTTCCGGTGTTGACTTTGATGTCAGAAAGGCCTTCCCCTATGAGGTTTACGCTGCGCTTTCTTTTGAGGTTCCTGTTCAAAGCGACGGGGATGTAAGCAGCAGAATGAAGGTAAAGCTGGCGGAATGCTTTCAGTCGATATCATTAATGCAGCAGGTACTGGAGCGGATTCCACAGGGCATTGTCAAAGAGGAAATCGGAATTCTTAAGCCTTACCACAGCGCCTACGGTCTGACAGAAGCCCCCAGAGGAGAAAACATCCATTATATTATGACCGGGGAGAACAATACCATCCTGCGGTACAAGGTCAGGACACCATCCTTCTGCAGCTGGCCTGCCCTCTGTCATGCAGTTTCCGGCAATATTGTTCCTGATTTCCCATTGATCAACAAAAGCTTTAATCTGTCTTATGCGGGAAATGATCTGTAAGGAGTATACTATGTTTCAAGTCATCAAGAAAATAATCCAATATCCCCGGGTGACACAGGATTATCCTGCCAAGCCCTTTGATACCAGCCTCACCAGCGGAAAACCGATGATCCATTCGGAAAAATGCACAGCCTGCGGCACATGCGTCACCCGCTGTCCTTCCGGTGCCATCGCGGAAAACGCCGAAACCAATACCCTGGAAATCAATTATAATGCCTGTATCTTTTGTGTGCTTTGCTCAGAGGTCTGTCCTCATGGTGCAGTGGAAATCACCGGAGAATTTGAGCTTGCCCAGATGTCTTATGAAGAGCTGGGGACTCAATTAAAGAAAAAGATAGAGAAACGATTCGGCAGAAGCCTTCAGATCAGAGAGGTTGATTCCGGCTCCTGCAACGGATGTGATTATGAGATCAATGCTTTGAATAACCCTTTTAATGATATTGAACGATTTGGGATTCATTTTGTCGCATCCCCAAGGCATGCAGACATGCTGCTGGTCACGGGAACTGCGGCACGAAATATGGAGCTTGCGCTTCTGAAAACCTATGAAGCAACACCAAACCCAAAGCTCGTGGCTGCCGTAGGTGCCTGCGCCTGCAGCGGTGGCATCTTCCAGGATTCTTATGCCACACAAAACGGAATTGATTCCGTCCTGCCCGTAGACGTCTATATTCCCGGCTGTCCGCCCCGGCCTCAGGCGATTCTTTACGGTATATTAAAGGCGATCGACCGATTGTAAATCCAGTATGATATCGAGATTCCGATGAGCGGACAACAGAAGTCCCAGCAACACCATGTTGACGAGAAAGCTCATCTGGCCTATGGCCATCAGCGGAAGAGGAAGAATAACGAGAAGGCACATCCCCAGATTGGCCGACAAGAACAGCAAGCACTGCATCCCAATTGCTGTAACTGCCGACAGAGAAATGATGAAACCAAGAGCGTTCTTTTGCTTAAATGTCACCCGAATCATTTTTATGATCAGAAACGTAAAGATCGTCAAGGTCAATATTCCTACAACAATACCCCATTGATGAATCAGATAGGTCAAACTGAAGTCTCCCCACCAGATTGGAAGGATTTCCTCCAGGCGTGTTGTATTGGAGTTTACCATAGGACTAAGCTCTCCCTGACCGATAAATTGTGCATTTTTTATAATACTGCGTGCAAACAAGACCAGAAATCCATCTGGAGTCTCCTGACTGATCAAAATTTTACCCTTGATTGCTTCAAGAAAAAGATTCTTTTCCTCGCCATATCTCCACACTTTCAGTAAAAAAAATCCAAAAATGCTCAGTAAGGTCGGCACGTATACCAGCGCAAAGGCCTTCTTTTTTTCTACTGCAAACCAACCCTTTGCCATGGCCGCGGAAAGCAGGATCAGTCCACCCGCTGCAAAGATTACCAGAACGTATTTCTGCTGCGAATATCCCAATACCAGAATCGCCATAAACGCTGCAGCTCCACACCTCAAAATACCCCCGTATCCGCTGTTTCTGTAACCGTACAGAACTGCCCCATATGCCGGCAGCAGAAGCAAGGCAATATAAACCATCTGATATCGAGCGTCTATGTTATGCCTGTAAAAGCCTATCTGCCCGTCAAATAGATTCAACACAGAGCTCAGCAGGAGGATGCCTGCATAAATCCTCTTCGGATATTTTCCAAGAACAGTATAGTCGGCAAAATAGACAGCCAGTAGCACCACAATCCCTACAGGGAGTGTGGTCATGTATTTATAAAATGCCTCCCGCCCTGCCCAGCTGCCTTCCGCAGCGATGCGCGACAGGTAATATTGAACATAGACTCCAATGCAAAGCATGATTGCAGTAACAGCGATAATGCCCCATTCGGGCCTCGGCCTGTGAATACGGTCAAGCTCCTGCCCAACTTCGATTGCATCTCCCATGTCCGAAATCGCACTCTGCAACGCTTCCTGTTCAGGAATTCCCGCTTTGATAAGTCTTATTTTCCGATCCTCAATATGGTCCTCCAGCTCCCTTGCAATATAACACCGGACCTTTTGATGCCGTATCTGGCTACAAACTGCTTCCATATATCGTTTGGAATCGTCTGCATATCTTTTGGGATTGTCTGCGTCTATTACCTCCGCAGTGGCTGTGTCGGCACCTGTTCGAATCTTACGCGCAAGCTTTTCCTTAAACCTCAGCATAGGAAATCCCCCCCATCACGTTTTTTATTGCGCTGGCATAGGTCTCCCACTCTTTCTTTTTCTCATCAAGGAGTTTTCTCCCTTTTTTGGTGATCTGATAGTATCTCCTCTGTCTTCCCTCCTCCGACACGCCATCGTAAGCCGTTATCATTTCCTGCTGTTCAAGACCGTGCAAAATCGGATATAGAGTACCCGCTTTCAGAGCAAATACGTGATTTGATTTTTTTTCAAGCGCATCAATCATCTGGTAACCATACATATCTTCATTTTCGATGAGCCTAAGAATCAGCATCGTTGTGTTGCCCCCGCCAATACTTTTGTCTTTCATTTATTTCTTGCCCCTTTCAAATTATAAATCGATTAAGTAAACTACTATATATCGATCATCTACATATTATATATAGATGATCGATATATGTCAATAAAAACAAAACAGGATTGCCCGTTACCAGACTGTCCTGTTTTCGCTGCACTATTCCTTATGCCTCAGATCGCTTCCATAATGCTGTGTGAAAAATGTGGTCGAGTATTTTTCCAGCTTCCATTCCGGAATTCTGCAGTCCTTGCAAGGCCGGCTTACCCATTTATTTCGCAGCCATCGGGCTGCTCTGGAGTTTCTGGAATTATAAATTTGGAAGGTTTTGCCGCAATGAGTGGTTACCTCGGCAAAATCCCCTTTTTTCTCAATGGAACGTATCCCATGCAGAATTCCGGTCCGGGATGGCCAGAGCTTGATCTTGTCCAGCAATAGAAACAGCTCTATCTGTTTTCTGTAATATCGTTTCTTTTCGTCGCTCATGTACCTCGTCCTTCCCTGAGTCGTGCTCTCATGCTCTGCCGCTTCGCCATCAGTTCTTCCTCTGTATCTGCCCAGTTGATAAAAGTTCCCCTCCAAGTCGTTTCACCACTTCTATAATCTGATATCACTTCATCGGCGCCGTAAAATCGCTCCCGCAGATGAAGAATGCCGCCCTGGCTCATGATATGCTCACCATGCTCTGTAATTCTTCCGTTATCGATCATCAAATGCTCGTAAGAACAAAATTTCTTCTTTTGATTCTTCTGCGGGTTCTTCTTCTGATTTTTTTTCGAGGTCATGCCTTCTCCGCAAAACAAATCCCTTAGTTCTTCTATAAAGTTGACGCCTGAAGTATGATAAACTGCCGTAGGTGTCTGACTCGGAATTCGCGCATCGATCTCCAGTACCTTGAATTCACCTTTGGCATCGATGACCTCCACATCCATAATTCCTTTCAGGCCCGTCAGCTCCGCAAGCTTCACCGCAGTGTTCCGAAATTGATCCTCCTGCTGCTCTGTGATTGAGCAGGGAGACGTAACCATTTTGCAGTCATAAACCTCATCCATATGGATCTGTGTCACTTCATAGGTCTGATAGCAGCCGGGACTTCCAATTACTTCAATGGAATAGGATAGCCCCTCGAGGTACTCTTGTATCACCCAGGAAGTTTGACTTGCTTCCGGCCGGCTTTCTTCCCATTTCGATACAGTGCTGAGAAATTGAATCAAAGCTTCTTGGTCAGGAAGTCTTTGCACTCCTTCGCTTCCGCTCATGGAAGAGGGCTGTGCAATATATGGGCCGCCGCAGCCGGGATAATACCTCGGCGCCGGGATGTCGTTTGCGTGAATCAGTTCATCTGATAATAGTTTTGAGGAAGAAATCCGATATGCTTCCGGATCGAAGGCCAAAGGAAAGCAATATTTTATTGCAAGTCCCGTCAACGCTTCCAATACATCTTGATTCTCATTGGCAGGCAATACAAAATCGGCGCCCTTTAATGCAGCGATCAGTTCCTCGGTTTCCTGTGTCACATCGCAGCACAGGAATTCATCACATAATCCGATGGCAGGGGATTTCTCATTATAGTCGATAAGAATACTGGTGAAGCCTGCTTTCCTCGTCAGATAGGCCGCTTCTGTACCCTGAAGTTTTCCACCTACAATTGCAATCCTTGTCACTTCTGATCATCCTCCAAGCACTAAACTGACCGGTCAGTACGGCGCAACATTCTTAGGGAAACGCTGATTACCTTCCATCAAATCAGTGCTTCCTTAGATCGGCGCTACCCTTAGGGTTGTGAGATAGTTTCTGTATTCTTCTGCCGTGGCAGCTTCTAACCCCATATTTTTCAGAATAGATGCAGCTTCTGCTACGGTTCTTCCGCCCTCGTCCACGTCCATGCTGTTTTGGGCCACACCTGCGAGACCAGACCTGGGAGGAATAATCGAGGTAACCACACTAGCACCTGCGTTGATTCGATCCTCCATGCCCTTGATCCCGTCGATGTCCAGAGAGGCGGGAATCAAGGCCTTAGGGTAAAGGAGTCTCAAAAGCGAAATGATCTTTAACTCCTGAATCGGCTCCGGCTTTTTAACCTGCTCCATGGGGATTCCTTTTTGAGGTACAAAACTCATAACCCGAACCTGCCTTGCGCCGATCTTTCCCATTTCCAGCAGTGAATCTGCAATATCTTCAAGACGTTCTCCTACGCCAGTGAGGATTCCCTCTTCAATAAGCATTCCACGATCCCTGGCATACAGCTTTGCATTCATCCGTTCATCGTAGTCCTGGCCCGTTCTCAGCCTGGCAAACAGTTCTCGATTGTGTGTTTCCTGATAGAGTGCATACCACTCCGTTTCCAGCTCAGAAAAACGGTCAATCCATGCGTTCTCGACCAGTCCGGGGGAAATCATCACAGGCAGTCCCGTCCTGTCTTTAATCTCCTGTATCATGTCAAAGACCGTGGCAAAGCGCTCCTTATGGTAAGCCATGTCCTCTCCCATGGTAAGGTCGATGAGGTTGACACCGGATTTTGCAAGCAGCTCTGCAATGGCAATGACTTCAGATTCCTCTTTGCGATAACGAGGAATGCTGTTTGCATTTCTGTAATAGCAGAAATTACAGTTGTTTCTGCACCAGGTAGAAAAATAGACAAAACCGTATAAGAAGATTTTATTGGAGAATTCACGCTCTCTGACCGTTCTGGCCCTGCGGAACAGCTCCTCTATCTTAACGGGATTGTCTTCACTGAGTATGCTTATAATTTCATCTCTATTCATGCTACCCCTCCTTTGACAAGGTACAAACACGCCTGGGGCATGGAAATGGTGTTATCTTCATTCAATTTTAAAGTGGCGAGGAGCCCGAGAGTTTCACTCGGCTGCATAGATTTAGAGTCTATGCGATCAATACGATCCGCTCCCCGTATCAGTGGCTTTGCTACTTCCGCCATAAAACCCACTGATCGGTAGGCCTCCTTGACGGTTGCTGGCTCAGCCCTTATTGTTCCCTTTGCCTTTGATCACTGCATGGCAAAATTCACAGCCGCTGTGATCTGATCTGCAGCTGATGCAATCTTTGGAAGGCAGGCTTGTTCCCTCATCAGCCGCGATATAAAATCCTGCGCAGGAT
>JAQSXD010000081.1 GCA_029266295.1 Bacillota bacterium
ACGGTACTAAATTGGAGCTGTTGAGCAGGTTCGAACTGCCTACCTCTTCCTTACCAAGGAAGTGCTCTACCTACTGAGCTACAACAGCATAACTAGCTGCGTCCGATGCACTAGGTTATTTTACTATACTCCTGCTCATAATGTCAATACATTTATCTGCCTAAATATAACTCTAATTTTCTTTTTGTTCTCTGTATTGCATTATCAATGGCTTTCGGCGATTTTCCAGTAATTTCGGCGATTTTATGGTAGGATTTCCCTTTCAGATATTCATTCCAGACACTGAGTTCAAGATCACTGAAAATCTCAGCTCCATTCCCCTCGATGTAGCCCATGTCTTCCTTTAAAAGAAATAGTGCCTCAGGATCCGTGTTGCTGTTGGAAGAAAGGATTTCCTCCAAGGTGGTATCCGGTTCCGTATCCGACAATGGCTTGCTGAGGGATACCGATGTATTCAGCGGAGAGTGTTTCAATCTGGTCGCCCGCTTAATTGCAGTGATGATCTGCCGGTTGATGCAAAGCTCCGCAAAGGTATGAAAGGACGCCTGTCTGCTCTTATTATAGCTTCGAATGGCTTTAAAAATGCCGATCATGCCTTCCTGCACGATATCTTCGCTGTCTGCCCCAACCATAAAATAAAGGTGCGCTTTACTTCTAACCACATCCTTATACTTTCTGATCAGAAACTCCTCAGCGTTTGCCTCGCCTTCTTGTGCTAAATTCACCAGCTCTTCATCGGTGAATTCTTCATAATTTTTCTCCATACAATTAACCCTTTTTTAGTCATTAATTTTTATATTCTCACCGTCTTTATGCGCAGCATAGAAAGACGACGGTTTCCTATTGTAGTCGTTCCCCTTATTATCAAGTCTTTTCCCTATTCAAGTCTTTGCTACGCTGAGACAGAGGTGTTCTCTAAGGAAACCGTAAATCCTATCACCGTCTTTGTGCGCAGCATAGAAAGACGGCGGTTTCCGTGAGAATACCTCTATCGGCTTCTTTGACGTCTCACCTCATACATCAGGATCGCGGCAGCGTTGGAAGCGTTCAGTGAGCTGATGGTTCCGCACATGGGGATGGATAAACTAAAATCGCATTTTTCTTTGACCAGCCTGCTGATTCCTTCTCCTTCTGCCCCGATGACCAGTGCAATTTTCCCTCTGAGGTCTGCCTTATGGTACTCAGTTCCGCCCATATCGCAAGCCCCTACCCATACGCCTAGTTCCTTCAGCTTGTCCACGGTCTGCGCGATGTTGGAAACCTTCGCAACTGGCACATATTCCACCGCTCCTGCAGACGCTTTGGCTACCACGTCCGTGATTCCTGCAGCCCTACGCTTGGGAATGATAATTCCATGAGCACCAGCGCCGTCTGCGGTTCTGATGATGGCTCCCAGATTATGGGGATCTTCAATTCCATCCAGAATGATCAGGAACGGATCCTCACCCTTTTCTCTTGCTTTCTCAAGAAGATCTTCCACATCGCAGTATTCGTAGTTTGAGACTACTGCCGCAACGCCCTGATGAACCCTCCCATCGGCAATCCGCTCCAAAGCAGCTTTGTCCACCAACTGGTAATGAAGCTTTTTCTCTTTTGCCATTCCGATAATTTTCTTGATGGATCCTTCAGCATCCTTTAAGATCATCAGCTTTTCGATTTCACGACCGCTTTTTAGCGCTTCCATCACCGGATTCCTGCCGATAATGATGTTCTCATTTCCTTGCGTCACTTCTTCATGCTCAGATTTTTTTTCTTCTTTATACTTATCTTTTTCTCGTTGAATTTCCTTCAATTTATTTTCTCCTATACTCTGTAAACTGATACGATACACCATTCTCAGTAACGGGTTCACTGGTGCTCACCAGTTCCATATCATTTCTCAGATCCAGATTCTCAAAGTATTTATCAGCTTCATAGACGCCATGAATCTTAGTTACGAGATGGCTGCTGCAGTACGGCAAAAACTGCCGATAGATGTCGGCCCCGCCAATGATGAAAACATCCTCCATATCATAAGCCTCCAGAGCCTTAAATAATTCGCCCATCGATCTGCATTTAATGCAGCCCGGCGCAAATTCCTCGTTTCTCGAAAGCACAATATTGACCCTGTCCTTAAGAGGTTTTTTCCCTGGCAAAGATTCAAAGGTAGTCCTGCCCATGACCACAACCTTGCCCAAGGTTTGCTCCTTAAAATATTTGAGATCACCAGGCAGATTCACGAGAAGACCACCGTCTTTCCCGATTCCCCAGTTATTATCTACAGCAACGATGGTTTTCAATTGATTGCTCCTTTCAATTCTGTCCCTTATATAGTCTGCCCTTTTTTTCTCTATAGAGCTTTTTAGCGATTCCGCCTTCTATATCGCAACGGGGATCTTCTCATTAAAATCGTGGTAGTCATACCCTTCCAGCTTGAAATGATCTTTTGTAAACTGATAAAAATCTTTAATGGATCGGTCAACAATCAATTTCGGCGCCGGTTTTGGTTCTCGTTTTATCATTTCTTCTACCAGCGGTACATGCCTGTCATAGATATGCGCATCCGCAATGACGTGGACCAATTCTCCTGCCTCAAATCCAGCTGTCTGAGCCATCATAATCAGAAGCAGACTGTACTGGGTCACATTCCAGTTAGAAGCGGTTGCCATGTCCTGAGACCTCTGATTCAAAATTGCATTCAATACATTTCCGCTGACATTAAACGTCATGGAATAGGCACAGGGATAAAGCCCCATCTCATGGAGGTCTTGAAAGGTATAAATATTCGTCATAATTCTGCGGCTTGCAGGATTGTTCTTCAAGTCAAAAAGAACACGATCTACCTGATCAAATTCTCCTTCAGGGTATTTGTGCTTTACGCCAAGCTGATACCCGTAGGCTTTTCCGATGGTGCCATTCTCATCAGCCCAACTGTCCCAGATCCTGCTGCTCAGTTCGTGGATATTATTGGATTTTTTCTGCCAGATCCACAGAAGCTCATCCAGCGCGCTTTTCCAATACGTACGGCGCAGGGTCATAATGGGAAATTCTTCTCTGAGATCATAGCGGTTTATAATTCCGAATTTTTTCACCGTATGCGCAGGGGTTCCGTCCTCCCACCTTGGCCGAACCGCCAGATCCGTATCCCATACACCATTTTCTAATATGTCTTTGCAATTTTGAATAAAAATATAATCTGCCTTACTCACAGCGCACCTCCATCTTTCCTTATAACTTTACCCAATCTTCTTTTTTCTCAACAATTTATCTATTTTTCAATTTCTGCTGTTACCGAAAGGTGCTTGATCGGTAGAATCCAAAGCAGATACCCTCTCACCTTAGCGTTATATTGGACATCCTGAATCAGTTCGACCGGCTTCCCGGTATTCGGATCCTCATAACGAAGCAGCCCTTTTTGATCTTTATCAGCGATACCAATGCGGTAGACCCGATACACCAAAATTCCGGATCGCTCCAGAAATCCGTCGTATTGCTCTGTCACCGAATAATCTACAAACTCTTTAAAGTTCTGCTCATCTGCAGATAAATTCTTTACTTCGTCCAGCATGGTTGATTTTATCACCAGAGCAATCAGTAATACAATAATCATGATGATCATTGTTTTTTCCCGATTGCTCATAGGCGCTTTTTTATCTGTCTCCTCACTGCTTTCCTTGCTGATCGTTCTGTTGGTTTTATAATAATCGCCAATTCCATCACGAAATTTATTGCGAACAGTCTTTTTCTTCTGTTTTTTCTCTGGCATTCTCTTTTCCCTTTTTCCTTTCAATCAGGCCAATTGTTTGATCGATGAGTTCTTCCATTCGTTCATGGTTTTGAGACAGATATAGAAAACCGATCAAGGCTTCAAATGCAGTGGCAAGCTTATAATCAACAGGATCTGCATTTTTAGGTTTTGTGGCAGACTTTTTATTTCTTGCTCGTTTCACCAGGCTAAGTTCTGTTTCCGTAAGCTTGTCCATCAAAAGTTTTAAGGCAGTGGCCTGTGCATCGGCTCGTACAAAGCGTACCGCCTCTCGATGAAGAATATCCGCATTAACCAGCCCGCGGTCCATCACGTGTTTTCTGACATAGATTTCGTAGACAGCGTCGCCCATAAAAGCAAGGGCCGTGGTGTTCATAAACTCATAATTCTGTTTTTCCATAGTCTCTCCGATTTTTTTAATTTGCCTTTGATTGCAAGGCTTGGCAGGCTTTTGCTACCGTTGCCAGTATAGCACAAAATCAAAGGAATTAAAATAGAAACAATAAAAAGAGCACCTCCAATGAATTGAGGTGCCCTCGTCATACTTATTCTTACTCGTTTTCTTCTTTTGAGACGTTAACTTTACCCTGCAGCTCAGCACCTGCACTCATGGAAAGGGTGGGCGCGGTAATGGAGCCTTTCACCAGTGATGTCCCTGACATGTGGGCACCCTTAACGGCTTCGACATTCCCTTTGATCTTGCCGTCAATGGTAATCAATTGACCGATCATGTTCCCGGACAAGGTGCTTTCTTTTCCGATGTTCACATCACCCCGTGCTTTTACATCACCCTCAACAATGCAACTTCCCAGTTCCACATTTCCACCTTCAAGATCTCCGGCGACCTTCCCCGTAACCTTGATATCTCCATAAGCAAAGACGTCGCCGATGATACTGCCTTCAACACGAATATGACCTTTGCTGCTGACTGTTCCATTAATGGTTGTCAAGGGAGAAATTACTCCCACTTCCGAAATGGGCTGGTAATTCTCGACCACAGGTTTCGGTTCTTCATTCCACTCAAACACTGGAATTTCAACTGTTTTAGCAACAACCTCGTCAGATTTCACAACAGCTTCAGATCCTCTTTGATCCGACACAAAAGCGTTTGTTTCCTCAATCGCGGCAGATGCTTCAGGCTTGGTCTTTTGTTCTTCCGAATGAACCGATTCTTCCTCCAGCTGCTTTTCAACGACCTTCTTCATTAGGTCGGAAAAACTCTCTCCCAGTTCGCTTCCCTTTTGAATCACCTTATCTTTATTCTCATTATCACTCATTACTTTACCTCACTCTTCTACACTCCGAAAATGGAATTGAATTCTTTTTCACTTTGTGAGCTGTCTAGAGCAACGCTGACATTTCCGTGCAGCTTTGCCCCCTGACTCATCGAGATGGTCTGAGAACGCACATCTCCGGCCAAAAGCGCATTTTCAAAAAACTCGGACATTTTTGTGATCACGAGATTGCCTTTGACCTTTCCGTTTATTTTTATGTTTTCAGCGATGATATCCCCTACAACAACAGTATTCTGTCCGATTGTAACGTTACCTTTCGCCTTGATATTTCCTTGAATTGTACAGCCATTCAACGTAAAACTGTGTCCTGCCAGATCGCCTACGACGCTCCCTGTGGCCTTGATATCCCCGTCCGTGCGGATAGAACCTTTCACATCTCCATAGATATCAATATTCCCGCTGGATGTGATTTCGCCAACAATAACCATAGATCTCGATATTACCGTGGCCGGTACATCATCCTGCACTGGCGAAGCGGCAGTCTCCGTTACCGCCTTGGCATTATAGAGGAACTTTCTGCGTTCCTGATCAACATCAGATTCTCGCTCTGCTTCCAGATCCTTTTCTACAAAAAAATCTGTTATTTTATTTTGTTCATAACTTGTATCGGCAGAATCATCCTGAACTTTGATTCCGGATGATTGATCATTTCCGGGCAAGCCCATCAAATCCAAAACTGCCTTAGAGAAATTATTTTTATTTGCCATTTTATCCCTCCAAAAACTAATTCAAAACTGCGGCCTCATTCAATCCAGAATGAAGCTTCGTTTATATTAAACTACGATATCTACGTCGAAGCTGATATCTGTCTCTTTTTCATTCAGAGGTATATTGACCTCGCCTTGGATCTTTGCACCCTGACTCATAGCGATGGATGTGGTCGTTACGTTGCCTGCCAGGATTGCCTTGGGCTGGAATTTAGCTTCGTTACCCACGTTTACATTCCCTTTGATTCTTCCATCCAAACAGAAGTTCTCGCCCTTTACATCACCGATCACAACAGAGTTTTCATCCACTGTAACCGATCCGCTTGCAATGATATTGCCCTGCACAGCACAGGCGATCAGTTCAATATCTTTTCCGATCAGATCCCCAATTACCTTGCCATTGGCTCTAATGTCGCCATGAGATGCAACTTTTCCTTTTACACTTCCCAAGAGCTCAACATCGCCTTCGGCATTAATTTCTCCGATCAAAACGGTCCCTCTTGCTATGGTCGTAACTCCCGGAGGTTCCTTGAAAGCATCTGTATTTCCCCGCACCAGTGTCTGAGACTGAACTGGTTGAGTCTGCTGCAGCTGCGACAAAGGCTGTGATTGCGGCAGAGTCTCAGCTGTCTGAGTGGATTCAGCTTGAATTTGCTGAGGAGTATCCTGCGGCTGTGATGCCTGCTGCTGTGCAAGCATTGCCATAATCCTCTCTTTGGGGTTCTGACCTGCTTTGAATACACCGCCATCCTTCTGCTCTGTCTGTAGGTTTTCTTTATCCAAATCCGTCATCGTTACAGTTTCCTCCTCTATGAGTTCTTCTTCTGCAGCTGTATCCACTGCACCCTCTATCATCTCGGGAATCTCATTTGCCAGCTCCTTCTCCGGTTCCGGCTCAACTGTTTTGGATATTCCAATCAACTCTGATACAGCTTGGGAAAAATTACTTTTCACTCCCATTTCGGCATCCTCCATTTTGAATTTATTCTTATTCGTAATTGATATAGTTAAATGCAATGGGGCTGACATCATTTGTCAATGCCTCAAATTGCATGCCTCTGCCCTTATAATACTCGATGATTCCCGGCAATGCTGCAACGGTATAATACTTCGCGGCACTGTCATGCATCAACAAAATAACCCGATCTTTTTTTTCTGACGAACGAATGGTGTTGTTGTACACCGAAGCGGCTGTCGCATTGGAAGCTGCATCTCCGTTGGACGAATTCCAGTCATAGTAAGTAAATCCTCGCCTTGTCATCTCAGCAATGATCTCTTCATAAAAAAGCGCATTATATTTGTTAATGCTGCCACCTGGAAATCGAAATATTTCTGTCTTGAGACCAGTTGCTTCATAGATCAGCTCATAAGTGCGGTTGAAATCCTCCAGATAACTTTCAACTGAATCATAGACGCTTGTGTACACATGAGAATAAGTATGAATCCCTAGGGTATGCCCCTCCTCTACGATCCTGCGCATGATTTCGGGTTCTTTTTCGCCCTCTTTTCCAATAACAAAAAAAGTGGCTTTAATATTCTCTTTCTTAAGAATGTCCAATATTTCTGAAGTTCTGCCCGATGGTCCATCGTCAAAGGTAAGATACACTGTGTTGGGCACTGTTTTCGTTGACTTTGCAGGCTTTGCATAAAGATCCGGATATAGGGCCTGATACGCAATAGAAGGGCTGTTTTGCGGCTCTTCTTCTTTTGGATTTGCCTGTGCAAGTACAATCCCCGACTGGATTTCAGCAATCTGGTCACGATAATTACCATTCATTATCGCAAGGCAGATCGTCGAAACGGATAGCCCACAAATAAGAAGTATAATAACAGCAATAATAAAATGCTTAAAGAATCGTACACTTCCGAAATACATCACACACACACTTTCAATTCATAAAACACGTTTACGTGATTTAATTATATCTGTCTGCCCAATTATTTTCAACAAGTTTCAACTTTATTCGCCATTATTTTTGCTGGTACTTTAAAGCAAATTATTTCCTCTGCTCTGTTAATGAGTGCTCGTGTACGGTCTGGTTGATATTTATGGTTACTGTGCCGAATAAATTTCCATTCTATCATGTGCATATTAGAATCGATCACTGTTATTCAGAAGATTTTTAAGGAATCCGGATTCCGTTTTTTGCGTCTGAGGAGCCTCCTCATATAGAATCGAAGCATCCAGTGATTCTTCTGTTATCGTGACAACTGCATACGAGCCTTTTCTGCCTCCCACAGGCAGCGATAAGCTTCCCGGATTCAGTAGATAAAGCCCTTCCACCTGACGGAACAAAGGAATATGTGTATGTCCGAAAAATACAGCCCTGCACCCTAAAGATTCTGCTTTATACATGATATGATCCAGGCCTTGCTTTACATTTTCCATGTGTCCGTGAGCCAAATATATTTTCCCATATTCTGTTTCGAAAATCTGATATTCTTCCCTTGAAAAAGCACCGTCCATGTTGCCTTTCACAGAGAGTAAAGAAACGGGGAGCAGTTCTTTTAACCGTTTCGCATCGTTCCAAAGATCGCCCAGATGGATGATCAGATCGATTTCCTGAAGCTGATGATAGATTTCCACTGCTTTTTCAATTTTTCCATGGGTATCGCTGAATACTAATATTCTCAAGTAAAATAATCCTCCTTGTTCGCTATATAACAGAAAAAGTTTACCACAGAATGCGATTTCCTGCGATAAACTTTTTATACTTCTCCGTCTTCCCAGAAATGAGTCTTCAAATCTACGAAACCATTTTCTTTGAATAAAATACCCTCCACCTTCAGAATTGCTCGTTGCTGATCCCAGTGGGGCACCAATCGCCCCTGGCTGTTCACTACGCGATGGCAGGGAGCTTCCGTATAAAAGGATGCGGAATGCATTGCCTGCCCTACCATTCTGGACCTCTGAGGCTGCCCCAGCATCCGGGCAATGGCGCCGTAGGTCGTTACTCTTCCTTTCGGTATTCTATCTACGATTTCGTAGACCTTGAAATAAAAATCTTCCTTTTTCATATTTGACACCGCCAAGTGAAAAATTAGCCGATCAGATGTGCGCACGGAATGAATCAGTGTTTCCCTAAATGGCATCAGCATCGGGTACATTATAGGAAAAATCCAGATCATTCAAGACCCTGTAAAGAACCTCTTTTACCCCTTCATCTTCATTGGAAACGGTCATATACGCTGCATTGCTTTTCAGCTGCGGATGGGCATTTTCCATTGCAATTCCAAGACCTGCAACCTGTATCATCGACAGATCGTTTAGATGATCACCGATTGCAATGACATCTTCTATGGGAATCATAAGAGCATTAGCCAAAGTCTTCAGCGCAGCTCCCTTCGAAGCTCCTTCCGGAAGAATTTCCAGATAAGTTTCTTCTGACTGGGTAAAGTTGACCTTTCGTCCCATGCGCTTTTGCAGCTCGCGAGAAAAGAAACTGAATTTGCCATTGTCACCGATGATAAGAATTTTCGTCGGTGCGCTCTGTAGGAAATCATTTAAATCCCCCACCACTTCACATTTAACATCTTCCTTTTCGAGGTGCTTTACGATTCCTCGAGTCATTTCTTTTATGTAAATCTTACCGTTCTGATATAAAAGAACATCCCACTCATAGTCTCGGAGCAGCTTTAACGCTTCTTTCGCTACCTCATACTCCAAAAAGGCTTCGAAGATAACATAATTTTTATCCATGTCGATTATTTTAGCTCCGTTATAAAGAATTGCAGGACCTGCGACATTTAAACGATTCAAATGTGGCTTAACAGCATCCTCCATTCTTCCGGTAGCAACGGTAAAGATACCTCCTTGACGCTGGTATGATTGGATTAGTTCTTTTGTGCCGGCAGATACGTTTCCGTCATTGCCTAAAAGAGTTCCGTCTAAATCCGATACAACAAGTTTATATTTCAAAGTTCTTCCTCCTTTTCCCATCTACCCTTTTATTATGGCAAAGAGGCCCTGCCCTGTCAATCCAGATTCTATTAGTAAAAACGCCTCCTTTGCATCTGAATGCAACCGGAGGCGTTTAGGGAGGCTCTGATTCATTCCGTGCGCACATCTGATCTGCTTCACACCCATTAATCAGCGCTCCCATTTTTAATTATTGTAAAGTCTACTTATTGGGCCAGATCTTTGCATCTGCTTCAAGAAGCCAATTGTATCTAGCATCGTTGTCTCTGGATACCCATGGATTGTTCTCAAGATGACGGATCATCCAAGTATAGTACATTGCAAAGCCAGGTGCTGCAACTTGCGGATGAGTCGGTCCTCCCGGAATGAAGAATGCGCTGTTGTCCATAATTTTGAAGGCTTCATCTCCAAGGAACGCCGCACCAAAGCCCTCGGGTCTGTCAAAGCGATAATAATAGACCTCAGGCTGATCATGTCCGTGGGGAATATAGCTGGACCATCTGCCAGGGTAGTTGATCAATTCACCCAGAACCATGTTGGAATAGGGGGCATTGCTGTAGTTAAAGACATCTCTTACGGCTCTGCGAGCTGTGTTTTCCCACACACCATCTCCAAAAAATCCCGTTCCGATATCCTCTTGTGTGTAAAGCTTTGAAGCAAAACTCTTTTCGTTTGTGGTCTTCTGTATTAAAATCTCAACGTTATCCTTTGCAGTTACCGTGATCTCTACACCTTTTGCTACGTGGAGCACAACCGGGTTTTCATCGAATACAGAACGTCTTACTGCATCAGTACTGTTGCCTTCCCAATTCAGGGTAATTTCTCCGTCTAGCAGCAACACCGCAGTTTCTTTCTCCGATTCTAAAATGGTCAGGGTTTCTCCCGCATCCATCTTTTGAATCCCAATATCCATCAGCATGTCGGTATGGTTATCTTCCATATTGCAGATCTCGTTGTAACCTTTTTTCATTTCACCGTATACTGTTACCATATCTGTTCTCCTTTCAGAGGGATTATTCCTTAATTCGGAAATAAGGAGAGGGGTTTCGCCCTCTCCTTGATGTTTTACTATAAGTTGTAACCCTTAAGGACTCCGGTCAAAACCGTATTCCTTGTTGGATTAATATTTGATCATAAATGCTCTGATGATCTTTACGAGATCGTCGTATCCGCCTGCGAACTGGGTCAGTGTCTTAACAACCGGTCCGAAGGTATCAAAGTCTTCTACGCTCATCTCATCATACGCCTTGATGAAGTCAGGAAGCTTTCTCAGTTCCTTGATG
>JAQSXD010000082.1 GCA_029266295.1 Bacillota bacterium
GCAGTGGGCGGCGGATCAGCAATGGATGCTGCAAAGATTATGTGGATTATGTATGAGCATCCAGAGGCGGACTTCAATGACTTAGCGATGCGGTTTATGGATATTCGAAAGAGGGTCTATACGTTTCCGAAGATGGGTGTCAAAGCAATTATGGTTTGCATTGCAACCTCTTCCGGCACAGGATCGGAGGTTACACCCTTTGCAATCATAACGGATGAAAAGACAAATACGAAATACTCTATTGCTGATTACGCGTTGCTTCCGACCATGGCCATCAGCGATGCGGAGATGATGATGGAGCAACCCAGAAGTCTGACCGCTTCATCCGGTATCGACGCATTAACCCATGCCATTGAGGCGTATGCATCCATGTTGGCGACGGATTATACCGACGGGTTGGCATTGAAAGCAGCCAAACTGGTATTTGATTATCTGCCAAGAGCCTATAAATATGGACGAGATGATGTGGAGGCCCGTGAGAAAATGGCCAATGCTTCCACGATTGCAGGCATTGCCTTTGCCAATGCGTTCTTAGGAGTTTGCCACTCCATGGCCCATAAATTGGGCGCACATCATCATGTGCAGCATGGCGTCGCCAATGCACTGCTAATCACGGAAGTCATGAAATATAATTCTGCGGAGGTTCCCACAAAAATGGGTACATTCCCGCAATATCAATATCCGCACACGTTGCAGCGATATGCGGAGATTGCCAACTACCTGGGTCTTTCCGGCAGCAATGACCAGGAAAAACTAGATTGCCTGATCGCTAAGATTGAAGAATTAAAAGCGACCATCGGTATTGCAAAGTCCATTCGTGAGTACGGCATTGATGAGAAAGCATTTCTTGAAAAATTGGATGTGATGTGCGAGGAAGCCTTTGATGATCAGTGCACAGGGTCCAATCCCAGATATCCCCTGATCAGCGAGATCAAAGAAATGTATCTGTCAGCCTACTACGGAAAAAAATAGTACCACTGCCCACTTTACTGAGGCCAGAGGCCGGGAATTGCTTGATGAAAGCGCCCGGACTCTGGTTCTCTTATTTGATGAGCTGAACAATCTCATCTGCAATCTCCTCGGGGGATTTCCCGTCGGTTTGTACGGTAATGGCGGCAGCGTCCCTGTAGAGAGCCTCTCTCTTTTGATATAGGTTTAAAAACTTCTGAAGCCGCTCGCTTTCGTCCTGTACATCCATGAAAGCAAACGGACGGTTCTCGTCTCCGTTGACTCTCTGAAACAGTGTTTTCGGATCTGCCTCAAGAAAGATCGTACATTGTTGATTTAAGATGGTACGATTCAGATCATCCAAAATGACGCCGCCGCCGCAGGATACGATCAGGCCGCCTTCGATTTGGCCGAAGGCTTCATACTTACTGACCTTGTTTAAGACCTTTGCCTCTCCCGTAGCCTCTCCTGCCAGCAGATCCACCGCTCCAGTTACATGACAGAGTTTATCCAGCAGCTCGGACTCCTTGTTGCGAAATTCATGTTCTCCATATTTCATAAAAATTTTACGGATTGGAATACCTTCTGCGTGTTCAATTTCCTGATCCATATCGATCCAAGGAAACCCAGTTTTCCCACTTAGAATACCAGAGACGGTACTTTTTCCAGAGCCCATATAGCCGATTAAAAATATTCGATTGTTTTTTACTTCCATGTTATGCTCCCATCCCGAAACGCTTTCGGTCATTCTTGTTACTGACTATTATATACGGCAGTCATTACAGAATACAACCGCAATTTTTTATGGGGTATTGCTGTAACCAAATGATGAAATCTATGGTCTTGTTAACTCAAATTTTTGCATAATAATCTGAGGATTGATGGGTAACAGTGCAGCGTCGTGGTATAATGGATTGGATAAAGAAAAACGAATCAATAAAACGAAATGAAACTTTGTGAATTTGAATCAGTAAATTTTTTAAAATATTTGTGAAAATAAGAGAGATCGTTATTAGCGAGGGAGGAAACAAACGTGAAATTTAAAAATGCCATCATCTTAGGAGATGATTTTACCTTTCGAAAGGGAGGATTTACGGTAGAGAACGGGCTATTTTCTGACTTTGAAGAGGTAGCGTCCGGGATTGATTTGGAAGGCCGCTATGTGATTCCCGGCTTGATTGATATTCATTTTCACGGAAATTCGGGAGAGGATTTTTCGGTAACGGATTTTAACGGGCTGACAAAGATTGCAGCCAGCCTTGCCCGCAGAGGAGTCACATCCTTTGCACCCGCTTCTATGACCATGCCTGAGGCAGTTCTGGAGAAGGCTTATCGAATCGCAGCAGAATTCCATGCAAAACAGCCTGCAGGGACAGCCCGCATTGCAGGCATCAACATGGAAGGACCCTATTTTTCCAAGGAGAAGAAAGGCGCACAAGCGGAAGAGCATTTGATGCTGCCGGATGTCGATATGGTGGAACGCTTGGATCAGGCCTCCGGCGGGCTATTGAAAATTGTCTGTATTGCACCGGAGCTTCCTGGTGCATTGGAATTCATTGAGAAAATAAGCAGCCGTTTTACCGTATCCCTTGCACACACCAACGCAAATTATGATATCGCAAAAATGGCCATCAATGCAGGCGCAAGGCAGCTGACTCATCTGTTTAATGCGATGCCTCCGCTTTTGCACAGGCAGCCAGGAGTCATAGGAGCAGGGGCTGAAGCGCATAAAGTGATGGCAGAGCTGATCTGTGATGGCGCGCATGTCCATGAAAGCGCAGTTAGAGCCGCATTTGCAATGTTCTCAGCAGATCGAATCATCCTGATCAGCGATGCCCTTTCCTGTCTCGGAATGCCGGAAGGGATCTACGAGTCCGGAGGCCAGAAAATATTAATGAAAAACGGTGCCGCGGTATTATCCGACGGAGTCACCTTTGCAGGGTCTACCACCGATCTATACCAGTGTATGCGAAAAGCAATTTCCTTTGGGATCCGGCCAGAGGATGCCATCAAGGCCGCTTCTGCAAATCCTGCGAAAGCCATTGGAGCATTTGACAAAGCAGGAAGTATTGCTGTTGGAAAACAAGCCGACTTTGTTGTTTGCGATAAGGAATTTAACCTTGAAGCGTGTTATATCGATGGACTTCCGGTGTAGCCGTCAGGATTTTTTTGCTGCCAATTCCAGCTATCCCGGCACATTTCCTCAAGGCTTCGAACCGCTTTCCAGGAGAGTTCTCGTTCTGCCCTGCTTGCATCCGCATAACAGACGGCGATATCCCCGGAACGTCTTGATGCGATTTCATAAGGAATCTTCTTGCCAGATGCGGTCTCAAATGCTTGTACCATTTCCAGAACGCTGTATCCGATGCCGGTTCCAAGGTTGCAGATCAGAAGCCCGCATTCTGCATCAAGCTGTTTTAGTGCTGCAAGATGTCCGTCTGCCAGATCTACGACATGAATATAGTCCCTGACCCCGGTTCCGTCTTTGGTTGGATAATCATCTCCAAATACGCCGAGCTTCGCCAGTTTGCCCACGGCAACCTGTGTAATGTAGGGCATCAGATTGTTCGGGGTGCCGTTTGGATCCTCTCCCAGCAAGCCGCTTTCGTGAGCGCCGATGGGGTTGAAATATCGAAGTAATGCAATGTTCCAGCCCTTGTCCGCTTTGTGGATATCATTTAAGATGGTTTCTATCATTAGCTTTGTCATACCGTAAGGGTTTGTAGCTGAGAGCGGAAAATCTTCCAAAATGGGCACAGAGCCTGGATTTCCGTAGACGGTAGCGGAAGAACTAAATACCAGATTTCTCACTTGGTGTTTTTCCATCACCTTGAGTAGTGTAGTGGTAGAGTTTAAATTGTTATCGTAGTATTTTAGAGGCTGCTGCACAGATTCACCAACAGCCTTAAAGCCAGCGAAGTGAATCACCGCTTCAATCCGGTTTTCGCGGAAGATTCTATCCAGGGCATCCTCACTTCGCAGATCTTCTTGATAAAAGCGAAAATCTTTCCCGGTCAGCAGCTTTACCCTGCGCAATGCTTCGGGATGGCTGTTGCTCATGTTGTCGATCACTGCAATTTCATAGCCGCACTCAAGCAAGCGGACGCAGGTATGGCTGCCGATATATCCGGCACCTCCGGTAACAAGTACTGTCATATGTAGCCTCCTGTATTTCTATTTGTCTTCTATTGTATATCATACCAGATTTTGATTCTTCTTCAATCCCGTTTTCATGATGGTGTATTTTATGGTTGTAAAGAATTGGTGGCTGGTATAAAATTGGTAACAGGTGGAAACCTATAAACCTGAGATTTTTCAATCCTCGTGAGGAAGGGGTCCTCCCGGAACGTTACGGGTTATCTGAAAAATGAATTAGGGAACGAGTAATAATGATGAGGTGAAAAAGATATGCAAGAACCAGTATTGATTGTCATGGCGGCCGGTATGGGCAGCAGGTACGGAGGTCTGAAGCAGATGGACCCTGTTGGATCGGCGGGGGAATTGATCATTGATTTTTCTTTATATGACGCAGTAATGGCCGGATTTAAAAAAGTAATTTTCATTATCAAAAAAGAGATGGAGGAGGATTTCAAGGCCTTAATTGATGACCGTGCCGGACGGTTTATTGAGGTAGAGTATGCTTTTCAGGATATTAATGACCTTCCTCCGGGATATTCGGTGCCCGAAGGAAGGGTAAAGCCCTGGGGAACCTGTCATGCAGTGCTGAGCTGCAAGGATAAAGTCAAAGGGCCCTTTGCTGTAATCAATGCAGACGATTATTACGGCGCCGGAGCGTTCCATTCCATGCACGACTTCTTGGAAAAGGCGGAGGACGGTGAACAGTACTGCTACAGCATGGTGGGATACCTGCTTGAGAATACGCTGACGGAAAACGGTCACGTGGCCCGTGGTGTTTGCGAGACGACAGCAGACGGTTATCTGGCAGGCATCAAAGAACGTACCAAGATCATGTGGCGTGACGGAAAAATCCAATATACAGAAAATGATGCGGAGTGGTTTACCGTACCGGAAGGGACTACAGTCTCCATGAATTTCTGGGGATTTACACCCAGTATGATGAAAGAAATGGAAGCACGCTTCCCTGCGTTTTTGGATAAAGCTCTTGCTGAAAACCCATTGAAGGGAGAGTACTTCCTGCCACTTGCGGTAGATCAGCTGACTTCGGAAAACAAGGCCCGGATCAAGGTACTGGAGTCCAGAGACAAGTGGTATGGCGTCACCTACAAAGAGGATCGGGAATCGGTCGTAAATGCCCTGCAGTCCATGAAGGATAGAGGCTTATACCCGGAAAAGCTCTGGGATTGACCGCTCGGTTCAACCTCAGTAAGAAAATAACGAAAAAATAGGGCCGATCACAGACGATAGAAAAATCGTTTATGGTCGGCCTTTTCGTACTCAGGTTGTGAAGGCTGAGTGGGTTTTTTACGATTAAGCTGTTAGGATAATCGGCTCTCCATCGGTAACGATAATGGTGTGTTCAAATTGTGCCACCAGACTGCCATCAGGTGTCTTCAGCGTCCAGCCATCCTTGGCTTCCATTACAAATTCTGCTTTCGTGGAAAGAAAGGTCTCGACCGCAAGAACAAGTCCCGATCTCATCAGTCTTGCATCCCACTTGTTGTAATAATTCAGTATGTGAGCAGGATCTTCGTGGAGTCTTCTGCCGATCCCGTGCCCGCCCAGGTTTTTGATGACGGTAAACCCATTGGTCTGGGCTTCCTCATAGATCGTCTTACCGATGAGATTCAGCCTGCAGCCAGCTCTCGCACGTGAGATACTTTTCATCAATGCAGCCTTTGAGCAGTCGCACAGCTTGTTTTTCAGAGCAGCATCACTGTCGAGAACAACTGTGGCGCCGGTGTCGGCAAAGTAGCCGTCCAGCTCAGCGGAAACATCCACATTGACCATATCACCAAATTTCAGGATCAGAGGGCCGGGAATTCCGTGAGCCGCCTGATCGTTAACACTGATACAGGTAACTCCAGGGAAATTGTATTCCGATTTGGGCGCAGATTTGGCACCGTACTCCGAAAGAACCGCCTCGCCGATTTGATCCAGCTCTTTTGTTGTAATTCCAGGCTTGACCGCTTTGATCATTTCCTCTCTGGCCATGGAAACAATTTTTCCTATTTTCTCCAAGGCTCTTCGCTCTTTTTCCGAACTGACAGTCATCTTACTCCCTCTCTTTCTACCCGATCCTATCCCTCAGTTTTGCAGGCTTCCCTATGATGAGCAACCTGTCGATTTTGTTCTATTATAACGCATTATAGAGGATGTGTTACGAATTAATTCCACAAAGAGATTGTTTTCTGATGAAGGGAGGCTGTTATTTTTCTTCAGTTGCGGTACATTTTTTCATGGGGCATGAATGAATTGATTTGATCAGGGGTATATTTTAACCACTACTTTATTGGGAAAAAATCAACAGAACGCCTAAACAGAACAAATGAAAAAAGGCATAATGAAAGATGCAGGAGGTTCAATACGATGAAAACAGAACGCTACAGTATGATATTGAGAAATTCTCCGATGGCGTTTGCCTATCACAAAATTATTTTAGACTCTTACGGTGAACCATGTGATTATATCTTTCTTGAAGTGAATCCTGCATTCGAGGAAATGACAGGGCTGAGCGGAGAAGCCATTTTAGGTAAAAGAGTTACCGAGGTCATCCCTGGAATCAGAAATGAGGCCTTTGACTTTGTTGGCGTTTATGGAAAAATCGCACTAGAGGGGGGCACTGCGGAATATGAGCAGTATTCCGCCGGTTTGAATCGATGGTATCGTATACAGGTGTACTCTCATGAAAAGAATTACTTTGCAGTGAATTTTCTCGATATTTCCAAAGAGAAGCAGCAGCTGGCAGAACGGGAAACCTTAATGGAATTGTTGAAAGAAAATGAGATGCAGTTTCATAGGTTAATTGATAATCTTCCTTTTTCGTTGATCATTTCCCATTTTGACGGCATGATCCTCTATATCAATGATGCAGGAATGAAATTATTTGAAATGAGCGGAGACGTTATCAACCGAAAAAGCACGATTCCGTTTTGGGTGGATATTACAGATAGAAGAAGCTTTCTCAGGGCAATTGAGGAACAAGGTCAGATTCAGGATTTTGAGATGAATTTGATGTCTGACAAAGGGAGTCATTTTTGGGCCAGAGGGAGCGGCATGATGATCAAGTATCAAAATCAAGTTGCCATTCTTTCCACCCATCATGATATTACAGAGCGAAAAGTGATGGAAACAGCGTTAAAAATGAGTGAAGAAAAATTCAGACTGATTTTTGAAAACGCAGCTGAGAGCATCCTGATCGTTCAGAATAACAGCATCCAATTCTTTAACCCAATGGTGATGAAGATGTCTGGATTTTTCGCAGAAGAGCTCTCAGAATGTTCTTTTGTTGATATGATCCATCCTGATGATCGAAAAGCCGCGGTAAAGGCTTATCGGGACCGGCTTACCGGGAAAGGACTTTCTGAAAAAACCCAATATCGTGTCGTGAGAAAGGATGGGGAAATTGTTTGGATTGAGGCGCATGGCGTTAAAATTGAATGGAGAGGGATTCCCGCCATCCAGTATTTCATCATCGATATCACAGAGCAGAAAAGAGCACAAGACGCTTTAAGAGCCAGTGAAGAACAATATCGGTTAATTACGGAGTTTGCTTCCGATATTATTTGGGTGTTTAATTATACAAACGATAAATTTACTTATATCAGTCCTTCTGTATATCAACTGTTGGGGTATCAGCCGGAAGAGGCAATGGATCTCAAGCTGTCCCAGATAATCCCGGAGGAATATCTGATGCTGGTAGCGAGCAGAACAACGGAAATCATCAAGGAATTTCTGGATGGTGCCGGAAGCGGAAAAGCCCATATCATGGAAGTGAAAAATATCCACAAGAACGGACAGCTGGTTTGGTTCGAATTATCTTCTAAATATCGATACAATCAGAGGAATGAAATAGAAATCGTCGGAGTGAGCCGAAACATTGAGGAACGAAAAAAGGCAGAGAAGGAGGTTCTCTATCTTAGCTACCATGACCAGATGACAGGACTGTACAACCGGAGGTTCTATGAAGAGGAGCTGCGCAGGATAGACCATATTAGAAATCTCCCGATCACGCTGGTTCTTGCAGATGTAAACGGACTAAAGCTAACCAACGATGCCTTCGGACATATTGCCGGGGATCAGCTGTTGATCAAGACTGCAGAAGTCTTAACTAGAGAGTTTCGCCAGGGTGATCTGATTGCAAGAATCGGCGGAGACGAGTTTGTTATTTTGCTGCCCCGGACAGACGGTGAGGAGACAGACCGTATTATTGCAAGAATCAAAAAAGCGCTTGCAGCAGAACGCTGCGGAAATACGGTTGTGTCTGTATCCTTTGGCGCAGCTACAAAACAATCCATGGCGCAGGAAATGGAGAGTATCTTCATTGAAGCTGAGAATACCATGTATCGCCGCAAGCTCAATGAAAGCAGCAGTATGCGGAACGAGACCATCAAAATTATTACCCATGCCTTGTACACAAAAAACCATACAGAAGAAGCCCACAGCAGAAGGGTAGGCAGACTCTGCGGAAAAATTGCCGAGGCAATGGAGATGAGCGAGGAAGCAATCAATGAAATCATTACAGCCGGGTTTCTCCACGACATCGGCAAAATTGGAATGGAGGAAAAGCTGCTGAGCAAAGCAGAGCCGTTTTCGGAAGAGGAGTGGGAAGAATATAGACGTCACTCGGAAAAAGGCTATCAGATCTTAAAGGCTTCCAGTGAATTCGCTCAGGTGGCACAGTATGTGCTTTGTCACCACGAGCAGATGGACGGACAGGGATACCCCAGAGGAATTGCCGGTGAGGATATTCCAATCCAGTCAAGAATTCTCAGGCTTGCCGATGCATTTGACACCATGGTGCATCCGAGAGGTTATGAAGAAGTAATGACAAAGGAGGATGCGATCAGAAGGATAAGAGAATTGGCGGGTACTGAGTTTGACCTTCAGATTGCAGAGCTGTTTGCTACAAAGGTGCTGCCGGAATACCTGAGTGAGTAGTGATTGACAGGGTTACAAGAAATAAGATACAATGATTCTGACTTTTGAAAACTTAAATTCCTGGCGCTTGCGCCGAATGAAAAGACAAAAAATTGATAGGAGAGTAACGAATGGTTCAGATCGGTTTTGATGTGGGCGGCACAAACTTAAAGGTGGGTGCCGTAAATGATGATAAGGTGATTGTTGCACGAAGAAATGTTGCGTTTCCAAAAGGTGAAACCTATCAGAATATCACTGCTCTTATGGCAGAGCAGGTAAGAGCGCTGGCGCAGGAATTAAAACTATCAGCGGAGGAGTTTAAATCCATCGGGGTTGCTACAGCAGGCTCCATCGATGCAGCAGGGGCAGTGATTATTCATGCTCATAATCTTGGCTTTCACAATGTGCCGATGGTAGATGAAATGCATCGATATTTCCCCGATGTTCCCGTTTTTCTAGCCAATGATGCGGATGCCGCGGCTTTGGCTGAGCTTCATGCAGGCGCTTTCCGGGATAAGAAAACGGCGGTTCTGTTCACACTGGGAACAGGAGTAGGCGGAGGGATCATCCTTGGAGGAAAAATGTTCAGAGGCGGTATGGGCAGGGGCAATGAACTAGGACATATGATCATTCAGGATGGCGGCCCCATCTGCACCTGCGGAAACAAAGGCTGCATCGAGTCCTTGTGCACAGCGACTTGGCTGATACAGCAAGGAAGAAGAGTCATCGTTGACTATCCTGTCAGCTTGATCTACGAAAAGGCTGAAGGAGATATGAACCTTGTAACTGCAAAGACCGTTATTGACAGTGCAAAGGAAGGGGATCCCATTGCCAAGGACATCTTCAATACCTATGTGGATCATCTGAGCTCAGCCATCGCATCCATCGCTGTTCTTCTTGATCCCGAGGTGGTTGCCCTTGGCGGCGGCGTAAGCCTTGCAGGGGATTTTCTCTTTGAGTCGCTAAGAGAGCGGGTAAAAGAAAAATCCTTCTTTAAAGTCTACCATGAAGTCGTACCGGCGCAGCTTGGAAATGATGCGGGAATCATCGGTGCGGCAATGCTGGCAAGAAACGAGGAATAGCAGTAGAAGCATTCATGCGCAGAAACCAGAGAAATTTGGATCTGCGCTTTTTATTGTTTTTTGAACAAACAATTTAGTAAGAAGGATTTGGATGTTCGAAAAAAGTATTAACTAAGTTTCTCATACACATACTAAATTGAAAACAGTATCAGTTGCAGACAGCATCGTTTATCTGCAAGCGGCGTTATGTAAAAGGAGAAATCGTGTTATGATATGTATGAAAAATGTATTGCCGTCCACTACCCATCGAGTGGCAACGTATACCAACCCTGAAATGAATGAATCAATTCGCAGACGCACATTGGAAACCTTGTCTGAATTAGAAGATGCAGGGGAAGCTGAAATCACAAAGAGAATTCAGAAATTGGATTCAGAGTGGGATGTAGAACGCGTCGTCGAAGCCAAAGCAGCCATGTGCGTAGTAGGCTGTTCCTTATTTGGCATTGCTAAGAATAAATATTGGTCCTTTCTTACACTGATTGCAGGAACCTTCCTGCTACAGCATGCGTTACTGGGCTGGTGTCCATCCGCTCCGGTCGTAAGAAAAATGGGAGTGCGTACGGCAGAAGAAATCAATCAGGAAAAAATGGCGTTAAAGTTAATGCGGAAGGATTTTGCCCATGTGAAACACAACGATGCGGAAAGTGTACTTGAGGCGGTAGAGAAATAAATTTGATTCGTTGCAATAAAAACATGATTCATTTAAAAATAGTATCAATATTGTTAGAAGAGTAGAAAAT
>JAQSXD010000083.1 GCA_029266295.1 Bacillota bacterium
AGCTCGGGAAAGCTGGACTCCACAGTGAGCACGAACGTCACCTTGTATGATAAAAACGCGGAGACAGTAAACTACCATTCTGATATGCCAGTCAGTGTAGCGCTCAACGGAAATACACTTGTGGATATCAGAAACGGTTCCGCAATTCTGACCCCGGGTACTGACTACACGGTATCGGAGTCCGGTGATACGGTCACTTTTTTGACGAGCTACCTTTCCACACTGAGTACGGAGAAGTACGGCCGTGCCAAAAGGCAGTACCTGACGTTTAATTTCAGCGGCGGAAAAACTGTTACAAGTGCCAGTATCAGCTTTAATGTCGTGAACACGGCTGATTCCGATGAAGAGTACGTTTACATAGACGCATGGGGAAACATCTTCCGGATAGGCGCGAAGATGGTCTTTGAAATACCGGCACAGACGGGATATCAGCGCGGAATGTACATGGAGGCCGGGAAACAATATATCCTTGACACAACCGGCTGCGCGGACCCAATAACCTGCGCTGTGGACGGAGCCGGCAACCTTTTTATTAAGGAACGGAGCAAAATATGTGAAGTACCTGCGGAGGACGGAACCCAATGGGACATGGAAATGAAGCAGGGCGGGGTGTACACCGTTGTTCCGGGACTTTATGCTTATGGCAGTATTACCGTAGACCATGATGGAAACCTGTATTACCAAAACCATGTTGGAACAGACGCGACCACAATTTTTGTGAAGGCGGCCAAGACCGAAACGCGGCTTGGCATTGCCATGGTTGCGGGAAACACTTACGCCGTGACAAGTACAAAGGCATTCTCTAATTACCTGAATGACGTGCCTGCCGCAAATTGCCCGGTATATCAAATCAATTCGATGACGGTTGATCAAAATGGAAATCTCTATCTTTGCGATTATTATAAGCAAACGATCATGGAGATCGCCAATGCGGACGGAATCCAGCGTGGAATTTCGATGAAGACAGGGTATATCTATAAAGTGGCTGGCTCAGGCAGCCTTGGGGATGGCAATGCCGCAACTTTGGCTAACTTAAATTATCCTACCTGCGTAACAACAGATACCTCCGGTAATATTTTTATGACGAGTGCCTTTATGTCGAGTTCCGATGAGATTGGCTATTGCGTTCGGGAGGTTGCGGCTTCGGACGGAATCCAGTATGGCATACCAATGAAGACCGGTAATATCTATACGATTGTGAAGAATGTTCCGTGGCTGAATTATACTGACATGCGAACCGGTAATGTGGCGGTTGACGCTTCCGGGACGATTTACACCTCTCATGGGCTGAGTTACCCAAAGCCTTCCGCGTCTGCTGTCGCCTACCTTACCAGCGTATTGGGTCAGGACAGCAATATCGGAAGCCCAGTTCAGACCAGCCTGTCTGTGACTGTAAATTATGACATGGCATCCGTGTCGGCAGGCGATTTCATTGCCAACAGCGGTGCGACGGTGACCTTCTACGGGACGGACAGCACCTTTACCACTCCGGAGAGCGGAAGCGTCGCCCTTTCAGGACCAACAAAGGTAAGCAGTGGAGTAACAAAGGTTTATGTAAAGGTTGTATCTCAGGACAAGTCGCGAAGCGCCAGCTGTACCGTGACAATTTACCGAAATATGGCTTACACACTGAAAAGTATTCTGGGCCAGCCGATTGTTGTGACAGAACAAGAAACGAGTAATGATTCAAATATAGTAAATCATACTGCCGCAATCCACGTGCCCTATTCTGTTGATAAGGTTACAACAGCTGACGTTATAGGGGTTATGCCTTGGTCTGACTATTTTTGCATTGAATGGTGGGCAGATCAAATCCTATGTGATTGGTCATATATGATAGAAACGTCTCCGGGTTCGGGTAATTATATAGGCGCAAATCTTGCGGCGGGAAAAGCTACAAAATTTGAGGTTGATACTATAGACACCACGGCTCCTGCGGCTAAAACCACACAGGGGCGTATTGATACAGCTTATTGTATAACGGTTTACCGTGATGGGCCGATAGCAGTCAGCAGCCAAAACGGTGCGCTCACCGCCGGTGCGGTCAGCTCCGCGACATTTGCGGCGACTGCCTCTGAGGGTGTGACAATTCCCGACGGCGCGGTAACGGTAGGCTGGTGCGATGCAAGCGGTGTAGCGGCATCTCAACCCGCAGGACTGGGCGTGGTTGCAAGCAACATGACGTCAGGCAGCTCGACCGTTACGGTGTCGGCAGATACAACGGCGGCTGCCGGAACCTATTACTTCAAGGTTACCAGCGGAACCTACACCTCCGGCGTGACTGCCGTGACGGTGGGCGACTACACAAAGAGCAGCGCCAAGGCGATTACCGGGTTTAAAATTGGCGGTGTAGACGGAACAATCAATGCCGACCACACCATCGCGGTCACGTTGCCCTACGGTACAGATGTCAAGAACCTGTCGCCGACCATCACGGCGAGCGACAAGGCGACCGTTACTCCGGCAAGCGGCGCGGCAAAAGACTTTACAAATTCCGTGACCTACAGGGTTACGGCAGAAAACGAATCAACGCAGGACTACACAGTCACGGTGACAATTGCTCCCGATACCCGAAGTGATTTAAAGGAGATTACCGGGTTCAAAATTGGCGGTGTGGGCGGAACAATCAATGCCGACCACACCATCGCGGTCACGTTGCCCTACGGTACGGATGTCAAGAACCTGACGCCGACCATTACGGCGAGCGACAAGGCGACCGTGACTCCAGCAAGCGGCGCGGCAAAAGACTTTACAAACTCCGTGACCTACACGGTCAAGGCAGAAAACGAATCAACACAGGACTACACCGTCACGATGACGGTAGCACCTGATAATAGTTGCAGTATCAGTCTGGATAAAAGCGGAATACAAACTTTCAGCCCCCAAGCCGCAGGGTACAGTTCCATATCTCCGCTGAGCGTCAAGGTTAGCAACACCGGCAATCAGGCGACAGGAGCGCTCACCGTGGCCTTGAGCGGCACGAACGCCAGCAGTTTTACGCTGTCAAAGACCGCAATCGGCAGCATTGCCAACGGTGGCAGTGACAGCTTGACCATCAGACCGAATGACAGCTTGACCGCTGGTACCTATACAGCAACCGTTACAGTTTCAGGCAATCATGTACCCCCCCAAACTATCACGGTTAGCTTCACTGTGAACAAATCATCTACTGGTGGAGGAAGCGGTGGCTCTTCCGGCGGCGGAACCACTTCGACAACAGCCAATAACAGTTCTATCACAGTCACTACAGACGCCGGTACGACCACTGCAGCCCAAGCATTCACAGCAACTACAGGATCAAACGGCATGGTGGCAGCCAGCTTGACCCGCGATCAGGTTGCTGACCTTGTGAAAGCAGCCTCTGAGAAAGCGCAGGCACAGAATACGCAAACTGCCCTTGAAATCAAGGTCAATTCCGCCAGCGCAGCAACCGGTGTATCCGTGACCATTCCGCAGGGGTCGGTTTCCGCATTATCGAACGGAGTTGACGCACTGGCAATCACTTCTCCTGTTGTGACAGTCACCTTTGATGAAAAGGCTCTGGCTGCAATCGCCAAAAGCTCCACCGGCGATATTACGGTCAAAGCGGTTAAACCGGAAGATACCGCCATATCGGGAAAGGACAAAGCAATCATCGGCAACCGGCCGGTATATGACCTAAAGGTGACCTCCGGCGGTAAAGCTATTTTATCATTCGGCGGCGGTACTGCGACAGTAAGCGTCCCATACAAACCCGTCTCCGGTGAGGATACGAACAAAATTGTTGTTTATTATATTTCTGGCAACGGAGAGCTTGTCATGGTTCCGGACTGCGTCTACGATGCCTCCACCGGAATGGTAACCTTTAAGACCGCGCACTTTTCAAACTATGCAGTGGCTTATAACGATGTCAGCTTCACAGATGTTTCCGGCTGGTATGCGGACTATGTGAATTACCTTGCGGCAAGAGGCATTGTAGGCGGCACCGGCGATGGGCAGTTCAGCCCGGATGCCAATATCACGAGAGCGCAGTTTGTGATGATTCTTGCGAACCTCTCGGGCAATGATTTGAGCGCCTACACATCCTCAGGGTTCACCGATGTGTCTGCCAGCGACTGGTACTTTGCGGCGGTTCAGTGGGCGTATAAA
Source organism: Bacillota bacterium (assembly GCA_029266295.1). GTDB lineage: Bacteria > Bacillota > Clostridia > Peptostreptococcales > Anaerovoracaceae > Anoxybacterium. The sequence goes on from JAQSXD010000083.1 coordinate 4,129, forward strand.
AACGATATCGCTTCTGGCTACGCTGGTAAGTTCAGCCCCAATGCAAATATTACCCGTGAGCAGATGGCGGCTATGCTGTATAACTACGCCAAACACACAGGAATCGACGTATCAAATGCCATGGGGATGTCCATCAGGGAGTTTACCGATTATAGCAGTATATCAAACTACGCCATGACCCCGATCCAGTGGGCAATTAACAAAAAAATCATCTCCGGTACTGGTGACGGCAGCTTTACACCGCAGGCTTATGCCACTCGCGCACAGTCCGCGAAGATGATCGCGATTCTCTTGCAGGGAATAGTGAAATGATCTAGTCAAAAAGCCTGCTCTCTTTTGGAGGGCAGGCTTTTGCGCGTCGTTGGCTTTCAGCATGAAGAAATCCTGCCGGCTTAGCTTTTTTCTTCCGAAGGTGGCTTTTCATCTTCCATGATATAACGAGCCATATCTATCACTGCCGATCGAATCAAACGCGTCAACTTTTCTGGCGGAATGATAGCACCCTTCTGTAGCCAATCCACCAAAACATTACGTATGGCAGTGGAGAAGAAAGTGATGCAAAACTGCTGTTCCTCATCATCACTTTGGTTGTCTGAGAATATCTGAGAAAAATGATTCTCCATAATCGGAGCTATCGTTTCCACAAAATATTCGTAAAAAGAGTTTTGTCCTGTCAACTCTAGAGCATTTTTATAGAACTGCTTATTCTCGTAAAAATAGTTCAGTGCCTTTTGCATGCGCTCCCAGTAATTCTCACTTTCCGCGTCCAGAGAAAATTGAGCAAAAAACTCCAGCTGATAGATCCAATTGACCAAATCATATTTGTCCTTGAAGTGGTAATAAAATGCTTTTCGGCTCAGGTCACAAGTATCACAGATGTCCTGAACGGTAATTTGAGAGAGTGATTTTATCTTCATTAATTCCTGTATTCCCTGAGCCAGTGCTCGCTTGGTAATCAATGAGTGAGACATCAGTATTCGCCTGCCTTGATAAAAGATACGGAACCAACTTTCGAAATCCCCTACTATATCATCGGTGGAAAGAATTAGCATGCCTCTTCCGATAACAATAGGAAACTAGAAAAGCACCGAGTAAAAGCATAAATTTCCCACTCAGTGTCATCCAAAACATAGGCGATCCGGGAGAGGACAAACTAGCACCCAGCAGTGTAGTAAAAACAAGATTGGGCAGTACTCCCAACACCCCTCCTATTAGATAGGCTCCGAAAGGATGACGACTGGCACCAAAATACAAGCTAGTTACATCAAATGGAATAATTCCGATCATACGCAGAAGAAAAGGAGATAAAAAAGTTCCTGTCTTTTGTATTTCAATCACATGGTTCATCTTGGGAAAGCGTTGACATAGCAGTTTTATCCGGTTCCCACCAGACAGCCTACCCACAGCATACTGAAGCAATAATGCGCAAACAATACCCAAGGCATTGGCTAGAATCGCAAAAACAGGAGAAAACAATCGGCCACCCAACAGATATAGAATGATGAGTGGAAACACAATTGACATGCTCTTCAAGCAATATAATCCAAGCAAGAAAACTAAACCGCCCACAGTTCCCTTAGGTAGCATATAAAGTAGTGCTTCCAGTGTAAGGCTGTCCCGGTTCAAGTAAGCCAATACTGCCATACTCGCCATCGCGATCAGTGGCATAAAGCGCAGAAGCGCATTTGACTCCGACTTTTCTCCGCTACGTTGATTTGTTCTCATTTTCACCCCTAGTTTCTGGCATTGGATTAACGATTTTATATATTCATATTAAAACGAAATGGCAATGATTACAAGGGCATAAGATTCTATCTTTTTTATGGCAGTAGTTACATTAGAAAAGTGGAAAAGCAGGCTCGCCCTCATATGAGGTAAAACCTGCCCTTTTCACGATATAACTATAGTAACCAATTATTTATACTGATATTTGCAGTTGGCATAACAGCCGGCACATGCAGTCTTCTGACCATCCAAGCTGTTTATCCAAAGTTCATCTGCCACAGGTGCCCACTGCTTTGCAGAAGCAATACATCTCTCCGCCAAGGTATGAACGTCCTCCGGGCTTTCCATATCAGTGGATTGGGCGCCGCTTTGCTCCACCATCTGGGTCAATCGTCCTGGGTTATCCAGTAATGGACATGGTCTCAGCATATTACTGTTAAAGGGCTGATTATCATGATAGGCCATAAACAACGGACTTTTATAAGCTTCAAGCAGCGTCTTTTCCCTGATGTTGGAGTCGGAGTAGTGGATGAAGGCGCAGGGCTCGATATCACCGTTGGCGTTTATGTGGCAATAACAGCGCCCACCAGCGATACAGCCGTCTACATACTCACCGTCATTCCAAAAGTCCATCGTAAACAGAGGCTTCGTATTCCGGAACTCGCGGATTTGATGGTACATATACTTGCGTTGCTCTGCAGTGGCCATTAATTCAGTGACCGCATCCTTGCCCACAGGCATATATGTAAAAAACCAAGCAAATAAGGCTCCCTTTGCAACCATGTCGTCAATATATTCTTCGCTGCCAATGACTTCTGCATTCTTGCTCGTATAGCAACAAGAGATGCCAAAGGGCAAGTGACTTTTTTTCAGGATATTCATAGCTCTCAGTATCTTTTCATAGGTTCCCTGACCCCGGCGAAAATCAGTGGCATCGCCAAACCCCTCTACACTGATGGCGGGAATAAAATTCTTAACGTGCATCATTTTGTCCGCAAATTCCTCATCTATCAAGGTTGCATTGGTAAAGGCCAAAAACATACAGTCAGAGTGCATCTCACAGATGTGGAAGATATCATCCTTTCGCACGGTTGGTTCGCCGCCGGAGTATATATACATAAAAGTGCCCATTTCCTTGCCCTGTGTAATAATGGAATCCCACTCCTCAAGGGTCAGGTTCATTTTATTACCGTACTCTGCGGCCCAGCAGCCTTTGCAGTGGAGGTTGCAGGCAGAAGTGGGATCCAGCAGTATCGCCCACGGTACATTGCAGCCGTTTTCCTCTTTTGTTTTTTCCTGACGAACTAGACCAATAATTACAGTGTTGATGATGAAGTTTTCAAACATCTTTTTACGCACTTCAGTGTCTAATTCGTTATAGAGTTTCTTCACCAGCTGATACCAGTTGGAGTTTTGGTCACTGAGAACTTGACGAACAGTTTCGAGCTGGCTAGAAATGATCCCCTTACTATCAAATCTCTCCAGTGCGTCCAAAATCTTAGGCACATTTTTTTCTGGATCTTTGTCCAAAAAATTTAAAATATGCTTGACGCCAAAGCTCTTCAAACTTTCTTTCGTCGTAAACTCGCTCATACCGTGACACTCCTCTCTATTTACTTCTTTACTCATTCAAAATTGTAATCAGGCTTTTAGAAAAAGTCTCCGGACAAATATCATTTCTGAGAAGAAATTGCACAGATTGATAAACCGCGTAATTTTTACCCAAACTCTAAAATTTGTAACTTCTCTGTTTCGTGTCGTCTCCCTATGATAAGAGCAAAGCCACAACTTGAAACGAGGAATACTGCTATGAAAAAAAGCATCGATCGTATCGTAATTGAGACCATTGTTGAGCAAAGCATCCAGGGATTTCGAAACGATCCGTACCGGCAAATACGCAAGCTGGCAGACTTGGGTGAAGCCATGGCAAATGGTCGTCTTCAACACCCTTTTGAAGTGATCCAGGACATGCTGGCACGTGATTCCTCCCCTTACTATACTATTATTTCAACGCTTGCTCAGAACTTCCCCTCCAAAACCATTCAGCATTTCTTTATCAACGTGGGCTATAATAGCTGGATAAAAGGAGCCCGCGCCATACGCCTCATGGGAGTAGAACATGGGCACAGCATCCCATGGACTCTAATTTTTCAAAGTGGTTTAAGGAAACTTCGTGGCGAGAGGCTCTCCAAGATACTCGAGGAGGCTCGCGCATTGGGTATTTATACCTTTTTCTTCTTCACGGACGATGCATTCCCCGTCAGCGAGGTACTCATTTTTTCGCGGCAATTTGAAGATTGTGCATTTGTTCTGCTTACCAGCGCAAAAGAAAATTGGAATACAAGCATTTCTGCATGGGCAGAGGCCACCAACTGTATCTTTCTAATACAGGTAAAGCAGATAGATGCCCAGACAGAAAACATCCTATCTGCCTGCCGAAAGTCCGGTGCCCTTTTTGGACTTTGGATGAACTATAATGCGGATGATGTCTCTAACATTCTAAATGGCAAAATGACTGAACTCGCAGAAGAACTGGGCGTCACAGTATTTATGCTCGTCCAGCGGAAGGACTGTGACCAAGAAACAAGCCAAATTATAAGGGACTATGTAATACACGAACAAATGGCTCCCATGCATGCAGTGTTTGTGGCTGATTTATATTCTGATGTGGTTCGCGTTGATCATATCATTTCCGAGAGTGGCTGTATGGCCTCTGTATTGTCAAATGGTAACCTCGTGGTAAACAAGAGCACTGTTACTGCGAACTTATGCATGGAATCTTTGAGTTCCGGTCTGCGAAAAACTGCCTCTCTCACCTGAAACTATTACCAAAATTTACACATTGTCTTTTACTATCTTATTGGTATAATTTTATTAAACTGTAAGATTTTAAAAGAAGGGTTTGTTGTAAATGCACAAAAAATCAATATCGTTTTTATTAATACTTTTATTATTAGTAAGTGTTTTTCAACTCACTGCTTCAGCAAAAACGATAAAAAGAACTGATTTACAGTCGCCGACTGCACCCCAAAACCTTGCTGCATTGTCAATAAACCAAGCATCCGTGTCGCTAAAATGGACGGCATCAACGGATAACAAAGCTATTGCATCCTATCAAATATATAAGAATTCAGTTTATGTAGCATCAACATCTGGAACAACATATTCTATTTCCGGCTTAACTGCTGCAACTTCCTATTCATTCTATGTGATAGCAGAAGATACAAGCAAGAACCTGTCTCTTCCGAGTAATGTACTTAAAGTGACTACCACTCCCTCTGTACCGAGACCAACAAAAATCGTATCTGCTTATTATACAAGCTGGTCAGCTTATAATGGATACAGCCCCCTAGACATTCCTGCATCTAATCTCACAAATATAAACTATGCATTTGCCAAAATAGGTGACGACCTAAAAATTCAAATGGGTGATCCCTACATTGACCCCCAAAACATAGCGGAGTTAAATCAACTCAAAAATACATTTCCCCAAATAAAAACGCTGATTTCTATCGGTGGCTGGAACGATTCGGGAAAATTCTCTGATGTTGCTTTGTCTGATGCAAGCAGAACAACCTTTGCCAACAGCGTTGTCGCATTTGTTAAGCAATATGGTTTCAATGGCGTAGATATCGACTGGGAATATCCGGTTGGGGGAGGTCTATCAACCAATGTCGCAAGAAGCGCAGACAAAACAAACTTTACACTTTTATTGCAAAAGCTTAGGGAAAAACTGGATGCACAGAGTCAGCTTGACGGTCAGAACTATCTTCTAACCATAGCGGGTGGTGCTGGTAGCTCATATGCTGCGAATACGCAACTGAGCCTCATCGCAAATTACGTGGATTATGCCACAATTATGACATATGATATCCATGGTACATGGGATACCTATACTGATCTGAATGCTCCTCTATATACGCCAACGGAAACCTCACCTCAATATAAATGGAGTATACACCAAGCTGTTCAAACGTGGATAGCCAATGGATTTCCAGCTTCAAAACTAGTGATGGGTGTGCCGTTTTACGGATATATTTATAATGGCGTTACTGCTGATGGAACTGGATTATATAAAAATTATACTGGCGGACACTCTATTTCATACGACACTTTGCTCTCAACATACACAATGAACAGCAGCTATATAAAATACTTCCATCCGGAAGCACTTGTTCCGTGGATGTTTAATGGATCAACCTTTATTTCCTATGATAATGAAGTTTCTATGGCGAACAAAGCAAAGTATATTGTTCAAAACAGCTTAGCTGGAGCTTCCATTTGGGAGCTATCACAAAATAAAGATGGCCAGCTATTGACTTCCCTGATTACAAATCTAAAATAGAAGAGCTAACTAAAAATCCTCCTAGTCCTATGTCTAGGAGGAAAAAACCTTTGTCTTTATGATAATATATGCTATAATTACCATAATTTCGTATGAAGAATAGCACAATATTTTTGATTCAGGAGGCTAAAATGCATTGTAGTAAATGTGGAAGCGATTTGTCACCTAACATGAAATTTTGCACGGTCTGTGGCGAGCCGGTAGGTTCAACCGGGAATTACAATAATACACAATACTATACTATATATAATGACGCATACTATCCTTATAGGAATAAATGGATTGCGTTCTTTCTATGTTTGTTTCTTGGCTGTATTGGTGCACACAGATTTTATGTTGGGAAAATTGGGACCGGGATTCTATGGCTTTTGACCGCTGGTTTTTTTGGCATTGGTGCATTGGTTGATCTTATACTCATTTTAGTTGGCAGCTTTCGTGATAAGGCAGGATATCCTCTCATTTAGTGCTCTCACCCTATCGCTAGAACTGAAGTAACTCTAATTAGAATTGAGGTATACAAATTGATAAAACTTGGTAAACGCTTCCTGATATATTCCATTGCCTCAATTGCGATGTGGATTGCATCTGCATTAATCCTTGCCTTTGGG